>QIFI01000066.1 GCA_003229735.1 Candidatus Anderseniibacteriota bacterium
GAAAATAATACAGCCTGTAAATTCGCGATTTCCCACATACATAAAAGCTGCTCTTTAGCCCAGCGGGTGGCGCGGTCAGAAAGGATTCCAGGCCCGAAGGCATCCACAGAGGTCATGCCCGGTGGTAGGGAATTCCGTGGGGCCCCACCTTTGGTGGGGAAACCGGAATTGCACGCCGGGCCGACAGTGGCGCCACGGCGACAGGACCCGTGGGTTTTTCCTCTTTTATCTAAACGAAGAGCTGTCTAGAAAAACACCAGCCAAGTGGAAAATTACCAGTTACTAATTACCAGTTACCAGTTACTATAAACCCATGTCCAAGTTCTGGTTTATAACCTTAGTCCTCCTCATCGTCGGCCTAGTCTATACCGGCGTTTTAGAAGTCAAGCTCAACACCGGCCAAGTATCCAATATATCTTCCCTGTCCTCCGTCACCAATAATCTGGTTAAAGAAAAGACCACCTTTGAAAAAGGCCGCTCCTATGTAGTAGGGTTAAAACGCAAAGGAGAATTTCTAGTCGTCAGAGATAAAGAGAAGCGCCTGGTATTATCTAACCTCTACGTCAAAACAGATGCCCGGCGTTTAGAAGATCTAATCGCCGCTAAAACTACTCCTGCCGGATTATTGCCCCAGGCGGAACTCTTAATCTCCAGTCTGGATCTGGTCAGAAATACTGCCCAAAAGGCTTCAGTCGAAGTAGTCGCCGGCATGAAATCAGAATCCTCCTCTGCCTTTTCCGCGGCTCAATTAGCCTTGGGTAAATTGCAAAATGAAAATCAGGAGTATGGCCGGATCCAATCAGAATTTACTCGCTTGACTAACGCTCTGGAAGAACAAATAGGGGACTTGGGCCTCCAGCGCGGAGCAGTCGCCGGCGCCAGCGACACCAACGATGACGCCTCTTCGGACACCTCAAAAAATCAAAAAAAATAATATCCATGCCCAATCAGTCCTTACTAATCTCCACTGCCATTAAATTTGGCTGGACAAAAACCCTCCAGTTTTTCCCTTTCTGGTTGGGTGCCATGGCTATTTATTTGGGAATCAACTTTATTCCCCAGCTGTCGCAATTTTTAGTCAAACCTTTCGGTCTGCCGGCCGCCCAATTTTCCATTGTGATTACCATCGCCGCTGCCCTCCTCTCCTATTTGTTCGGTATGGGGTTGATTAGAGTTACCATAGATATTATTGATAATCAAAATCCGAATTTTGGTCGTCTATTTCAAGAATATCCTAAATTCTGGCGCTATTTGGGCGTCAATATCTTAATTGCTCTCATCTTTTTGCTAGGCCTGCTTCTCTTCATTATCCCCGGCATTATCTGGCTCCTGATGTTTTTCTTTGCTCCTTATCTGATAATTGATAAAAATATCGGCGTCATTGATGCCCTCAAAAAAAGCAGACAGATGACCAAAGGTTCACGTTGGCGGCTCCTGCTGGCAGTCATTATTTTATTCTTCATTAACATTTTAGGCATTCTGGCCTTCGGCATTGGTCTGCTAATTACCAGCCCGCTTACTTTAATCACCTATGCCTATCTTTATCGCCAGCTCTCTCCATCATCAACCCCAACCACCCCAACTGCTCCGGATATCCCAACCGCCCCAACCCATAACAATTTAGCAATATAGTAATTTAACAAATTAGCCCTTTAACCAAACGGATATGGTATACTTTCACTTCACCAACACAAACCTGTCAAAGTGAAGTATCTAAATCTATAATTTATTAATCATAATTTAATTCTTACAATCACATGAAAAACGAAACACATCATAACAGCAAAAGCGTCACACCTTCCTCTTCATCCAGCCGCCCGACACATACTACTCACTCAAAATCTAAAAAACGGCCGGAATTTAGCGTTCCGGAAACATTAATCGTGGTGGTGGTTGTGCTGGTGATTATGTCAGCCGTTCAGGTGTATCAGGCCCAAAAACTACTGGCCGCCGTATCCAGCGGCGCGGTGGTGGCCCCGGCCGGCGCCCCAGCGGCCCCGGCCAACCCCATTGGACTGCCCAGCCAGGTCGGAGGCTGTGGATAAGTTCATGCCGTACCTCAAAACCCAAATAGTCCTGGGGCTACTTGTCTTTCTAGCTGTGCTTTATGGCGTCAACATCTTTCTCACCCAGAAACTTTCCGGCGTACTCATCGATAAGCCCGCCAAAATATCCTTCGCTATATTACTGCCCCCTCCGGACAAGTGCGCCGACTGTTTTGACGCGGAAAGTATTATCAAAATGATTGACACTGCTCATAACATCAAATACACCAGCCAGCGCCTGGCCTACAATAGCCCGTTATCATCTAAATACATTGATACATATGGTATTGAAAATCTTCCCGCCCTGATTGTTTCCGGAGATATTGATAATAAAAAAGTTACAGCCGCCTGGACAGCTCTGGCCGGCCGGAAAAAAAACCAGCGGGTTGTCATCGCCAGCCAGCTTCCTTACTACAATATCGCCTCCAGTCAAGTTAAAGGAATCGTTAGTACGGTTCTGCTGACGGACGACACCTGTGCCGACTGTTTTGACGCCAATGAATATCTAACCGCTTTGGCCCGCTTCAACATAGTTTTAAATGATACGGCGGTATATGATATTGCTTCTGATTCAGGCGCGGAACTAGTTCAAAAATACGACATTACCCGGGTCCCGACGCTAATCCTTTCACCAGACGTTGCTGACTATGAAGGCTTTGCTTCTTCCTGGTCAGAAGTTGGCACTATTGCCCCCGACGGCTGGTTTGTTTTTCGTGAAGTGCAAAAACTAAGCTCTCAATATCAGGAAATATGACTATCGATTCCTTATTTCACCTAGTCCGCCATACGGCCTCGCTGTTTAAGAGCCGGTTTAATATCGCCGTTTTTTCCATCGCCCTGCTGTTTTTTATCGGATTGCTGTCTTTCTTTTACGGGCTTTTCACTATCCCCATGCCCACTGGAGTTATTGGCTTCTACCGCATGGAGCCGCCCACAAGCTTTGAAATTTTCTATCTGTTTTTCTCGGCCATTGTCTCGGCTCTCATTATCACCATCACCATATATTCCTCCCGAATGAAAATCGCCGCCAGCACCACAGGTAGAAGCACGTCGGCCCTGGGGCTGGCCACCGGTATATTCGGCGCCGTTTGTCCGGCCTGTTTAGGCATTAATTTTCTGGCTTTTGGCAATGTTTTCACCGCCCAACTGGCTTTCCTTATCCCTTACATTTTTTGGATTCAAGTTGGTGGAATAATCCTGTTGTCTCTCGGACTTTATTTTGTCGCCCAAAGCGCCTACCGCAAATCCTGCCTCTCATGCTCATCTGACAGCCCAACTAAACAGCCCCTCGAATCCACCCCCAAATCTAAATCTAATTTCAACAACGATCCGGCCCTTAAAAAATTTACGGCCGTTGCCCTGGGCGCGATCATTATCTTTGCCTACCAGATAACCACGGTATTAGGAGAAAATCCGCCCCCCGACCCGACCTCATCAGGTCCCAACCTGGTTACCACCAGCGGTCAGACTGTCAACATCGACGCAGTTATCGAATCAGTCACCCCTAAAGATGGATTCACTACCAACGTAAAGTGGAATGATATAGTAGACAAAATGGTCAAAGCTGGAGTATTGGATCCCGATAAACTCGCCAGTATTCTCACCAAGCGATATCAACAGCCCATGCAGCCCGAATGGAGCGCCGTGCTGGCCGGGGAAGATGCCAATCTTACTATTAACAATGACAATGCCGTTTTCATGATGTATGTGCTGTGGACGCTAGCCAAACATAACCAGAATGAAATTTTGACCAACAGTCCCTTTGCCAAAAGCTTCGTTAAATATGACATCGGCGTCGGACGCCCCGGCTATGGAGACACGCCGCTTCTGGCCTTAACGCCGGATCAGCAGGCCATCGCCCAAAAAGTCGCCGCCAACGCTTATCGCCCCTGTTGCGGCAACTCCACCGCCGCTCCCGATTGTTCTCATGGATACTCCGCCCTGGGGCTCATAGAGCTAATGGCCTCGCAAGGTTTCTCTGAATCCGAGATATTTGCCGCCTTTATTCAATTCAATTCATTTTGGTTCCCGGAAACATACATTAAAAACGCCCTGTATTTCAAAATTACCCAGGATCAGGACTGGGATAATGTTTCCAAAGAACTCGTCGCCGGACCGGAATATTCAACTCTCAAAGGGTCTTTCACCGCCAAAAATTATCTTAAAAATAACTTCGGAATATAAGTTAAATTATTAAAATACAGTAAATCAATGTATAATTAACCCCCATGGAAAACACTAACGGCAGTGCCATCAGCGACCGGGCCAAAAAATGGCTGGTGATGATCGCTTTCATCTTATTCTCAATCCTATTAGTGGGCATCTTTTACCTGTTTATGACACCCGGGGAAACGGTCAATCTCGCTTTTGCCTATGTCGTCGGCCTGTCCATGATTGTCCTGCCCTGTACCTTGCCTCTGGCTTTTGTAATTGTGCCGATGGCCATGGGCAAAAGCGCCAAAAAAGGTTTATTAATGTCCATTTTCTTTGGTCTGGGGCTCTCTATAACCCTTTCTATCTACGGTCTTTTTGTGGCGGTCATCGGAAAATCAATTGGTCTCGATCAGGCCGTCGGCAGTGCCGGCCTGGTCAGTCGGATATTATTTATCATTGGCGGTCTGGCCGCTTTCATTTTTGGCCTCTCTGAATTGAATTTAATTAAGTTCAAAATGCCCAGCTATAAAGGTTCATATCCTGATTTTATCCAACAGCAGGGAGATTATCTAAAAGCCTTTTTTCTGGGGCTTTTTCTGGGCAATGCCGGTGTCGGGTGCCCAAATCCACTCTTCTACGTTCTCCTGGGCGATATAGCCGTCGTTGGCAGTATTGTTAATGGCTGGTGGCTGGGGTTTATTCATGGCGTCGGACGAGCCACGCCACTGGTCTTTTTAGCTATCCTGGGCATCCTGGGAGTCAATGCCGTCAGCAATATTTCTAAAAAAACTGTTCTGGTAACCAAGTGGACCGGCATCAGCCTTATCTTGCTCGGCGCTTTCATATTCATCAGCGGCACCTCTCATCAGTGGTATGAGGGAACCATTGTCCATAAAGGCTGGAATCAGATAGTTCAGCTGGTCACCGGAGATGACAATAAAATTGCTGAAATCGAAGAACATGAAGAAGCCCCCGGTACCCTGCCCGGAGATGGACACGATGAAGCCGCCCCCCCGGCCGATGATCACGCGGATAACGCGGACTTTATTCCCGCCCCCTGGTCATGGATAACTCTTTTACTGATGGTAATCATTCCTCTTGGCTGGTATAAATATAAGCAAACAAAAGTGGAAGTGCCTAAAGTACCTTAGGCATTATAATTATGGGGTGCTGCGGATCAAATTCAGCCCAGTCGACCAATGAACAAGAGCCAGAACGCGATCATGTTCATATTGACCGGCCTGATCATAGTCGCGCCAAAATTATTCTGATTAGAGTTACTGTCGTTGTATTAATAGTCGGGCTGGTAATTTGGATGATCTGAATTATTTTATAATCAATTAGAGCCCAAGACTTAAAAATATTAAAGCCAGATAATATGAACCAAGATCATAAACCTTCTAAATCTCATCAGTCAAATAATCACCAGGATTGTTCCGTCTGCGGGAAAAAGTGCGTTTCCTGCCAGGTTAACCGTCTGGCCGTCAGCACCGGCTCCAGTATGGAAGCTAAACAGTATGAATATAATCTTGACCAAAAACTAACGCATCAGGAGCATGATGCTCGGAGCGGCAGCCAGGATATGTCTGACATGTCAACCATGAACCATCAGGACCACGATTCCGCCATGAGCAATCCGCAAATGGCCCAGGATATGGAGCGCGATATGAAAAAACGATTTTGGATAGCTCTCGTCCTTACCGTCCCCATTTTATTATATTCGCCGCTGGCCATAAATATTTTTAAGCTGTATCTTCCCAGCCCCATTCCCATCAACTGGCTGCTGTTGATCCTTACTACTCCGGTAGTATTTTGGACTGGCTCCATTTTTATCACCGGCGCCTACAATTCGTTGAAGAACCGGGTGCTCAATATGTCCGTCTTGATTTCGGTCGGCGTTTTATCGGCTTATTTATTTAGCATATTCATTACCTTATTTATCGGCGGAGAAACATTCTTTGAAGCCGCCGCCATGCTCATCACTTTTGTTCTATTCGGACATTGGATGGAAATGAAATCCAGAAAAGGCACCTCCGACTCTCTGCGCGCCTTATTTGATCTGGTTCCTCCTAAAGCCATTGTTATTCGTCAAGGCCGGGAAGTTGAGATTTTAACCCGCCAAATCCAATTAAATGATATTGTTCTGGTAAAACCTGGTGACAAGATACCGGTCGACGGAACCATATCTAAAGGCGAAAGCACTATTGATGAATCGCTTGTCACCGGCGAATCCATGCCCGTCTTTAAAAAAATATCAGATAAAGTAATTGGCGGATCAATAAACAAAACTGGTTCAGTAGAATTCAAAGTAACTCAAGTCGGCAGTGATACCGCCCTGGCCCAAATTATTAAGCTGGTGGAAAAAGCCCAGAACTCCAAGGCCCCGGGCCAGCGCATTGCCGATAAAGCCGCCGCCTATCTGGTGATCTTGGCTGTCGGTGCCGGCATTGCCACTTTTTTTGGCTGGTATCTGATCGCCGGAGCCACTTTAATTACGGCTTTCACTTTTGCCATTTCCGTAGTGGTGATCGCTTGTCCTGACGCTCTGGGCCTGGCCACCCCCACCGCCGTGGCGGTTGGCACCGGCATCGGCGCCCGCCATAATATCCTGATCAAAGACGCGGCTACTCTGGAGAGAGCCTCTAAAATCCAAGCCATCCTGCTGGACAAAACCGGCACCTTAACTGAAGGCCGTCCCGTTATCGACAGCGTCACCACTATTGACGGAGTTTCCGAACGTGATCTATTATATTTTTCCGGCGGCGCTCAAAAACTCTCCAGTCATCCCTTTAGTGAAGCCATTATCAATGAAACTGATCGGCGTCAGATTGATTTGCCTACTGACATCAAGAACTTTACGGCCGTTGGTGGACTTGGCGTCAAAGCCACTGTCGATGGTCGGCCGGTATTGGTTGGCACCATGCGATTTCTGGAATCAGAAAAAGTTGATGTGGCTGGAGTCAAAAGCCTGGCCGACCAACTGCTTAAACAAGGTAAAACCGTTAGCCTGGTTTCCCTGGATGGTCAGGCGATCGGCGCCCTGGCCGTTTCCGATAAAATTAAAGAGACGGCCAAAAATGCCGTTGCCGGTTTTAAAAAAATTGGCATTGCCACCGCCATGATTACCGGCGACCATGACCAGATAGCCAAGATTGTCGCTAAGCAAGTCGGCATCACCAGAGTTTTTGCCAATGTCCTGCCCTCTGAAAAAGCTGATTACGTCAAAAAGATGCAGGCCGAAGGTAAATTTACGGCCATGGTTGGAGATGGCATCAATGACGCGCCGGCCCTGGCCCAATCAGATATTGGTATTGCTATCGGCGCCGGCACGGATGTAGCCATTGAGACAGCCGACATTGTTTTGATGAAATCTGATCCGGAGGACATATTGCGGGCCATCGCCTTATCCAAAGCCACCGTCAGAAAAATGAAGCAGAACCTCTTTTGGGCCGCTATCTATAACGTGGCCGCGATTCCCATAGCCGCCGGATTATTTTACACTTCCCTGGGCTGGTCCTTAAGGCCGGAAGTATCGGCCCTCTTAATGTCCGCGTCATCAATCATTGTCGCCACCAATGCCGTGCTGTTAAAACGCATCGAGCCTAAACTTAAAAATGTCTAGACATGAGCCATAAAGCCAAAAGCATATATTTCGCCGTCTTCGCTGTCTTATATCTGGGCTACACCGCGTTCATCGCCGGGCACGGCTTTCATTGGACAAATTCCATCATCACTATCACCATTCTAGCCTTATCAGGTTATTATTATCTAAAGCATCAAAACCAGTCAAAATCATGACCCAATCAAAGAACATTTGGTATAGCTTGCTCATTCTCGCCGCAATAATTATTGTAGTTGGCCTTTATTGGACGCGGCGATCCCAGACAACAATTCAAAATCAGCCGGCCGCCAGCCAGTCTGAAAAACCGCTCGCCTTTACCGGACTTAGTTCACGGCAGTTAAGCGACCTTCTGCCCAACAAAGATTTTACTTTGATTGATGTGCATATTCCCGAACAGGTCCACGTGCCGGGCACGGATTTTATGATTCCCTATAATGATCTTACTGCTCTAATCAAAGTTCTGCCGGATAAACAGGCTAAAATAGTTCTCTATTGCCGGTCTGGAAGTATGAGTAAAACAGCCGCCCAGGCTCTGGTTGACCAGGGTTATGCCAACATATTTGATCTAACCAACGGCATGAACGAATGGCTGTCCGAAGGCCGGGCCACTATACCCCTGGGCAGTATTCCTGAAATATAGAATTTTCCGGCAGCTTTGCCAGAAGTGACTATTACATTTTTCACGCCAAAGGTGTACAATTAATAAATGATTAGCGGAGTCGCTACTACCAGAAAAAAAGTCAGCGTGGTTATGGTAGCAGTCGCGCCTATCCATGGACAAGTTGTCTGGTTGGGCTGGCAAAAATCCGGCCAGGTTATTAGGCCTCGAGTATTTACCTCTCAACCGAACGGGGCCATTAAACCCTCCCCGCGATCCGTCAGCCTGACCAGAACTGACGGCAGTGACTATGTCGCCCTGGGCCTGGCCGATGCCCGGCTGGCCCAAGTGGAAGACAAATATATGTTGACCTGGAGGGAAGTCCTGGATAGCCGTTCCAGCCCGATGATGGTGGCCGTCTCGGCTGACTTAGCCTCCTGGACGGTTTACGACACCAATATCAATGCCTCCGGCCCCTCCATAATTGTTTCGCAATATTCCTGGCAGAATCGCTTAGTTATGTATTATGAAGATGGTTTAATCCGGATGGCGACTTCACCGGAAGGGCAAAAATGGCACAGCTGGGATCGGTTTATGCTTGCTCCCCGATCAACCAAATTTGATCACGGTCTATTGTCCATTCTGGCATCATGGCAGACCAGTCAGGGAGTTTTGACAATTTATGATGCTTCGATTAGAAAATCTGATAGTTGGCAGTTAAGAATTGGCGCTCTGTTCACCTCAACAGATGAACCGTTCCAGATAATCTGGAGAAGCGAGCGGCCCCTGATCAAGGTTGATCTACCGGAACAACAAGCCATTAGACCGGTGGGCAGTGTCCTGTTAAATGGATATGTGCATTGCTATTGGCAAAAGCAGGATGGTTCAGTTTTTACCATGTCGGCTCTGGCCCCCACCATTAAAAAACTAAACATTAAGCGTCACGTCTCACCTTTAGTTAGACATAGAGCTAACCCCATTCTTGAGCCTACGAATCAGGCCTGGGAATCCACTGGCACCTTTAATCCGGCCGTCCTCCATGATGATGACGGAATTATCCATCTGATATACCGGGCCGTGGGCCATGATGGCTTATCAGTTTTTGGCTATGCCAAAAGCGAAGATGGCACCACTATTACCGAGCGCTCCACCCGGCCGGCCTATTGGCCCAGGGAAATTTGGGAAGGAGTTAATTCTCAACCCAGCCGCTACAGTGAAATATTCTTATCCGGCGGCGGCTGGGGCGGGTGCGAGGATCCAAAATTAACCCGGATTGGCGACACCGTCTATATGACTTATGTGGCCTTCAACGGATGGGGGCCCCCGCGCGCGGCTTTGACCTCCCTGCATATTGATGATTTCAGGGCTCAAAATTGGAATTGGTCGCCGCCTCAACTTATATCACCGCCGGATACGATTACCAAAAGCGCCTGCTTATTATCAGAAAAAATCAATGGCAAGTTTGTCATGTTCCATCGGATATTTCCTGATATTTTAATCGACTATTTAGATGATCTGGAATTTGGCGAAGATAAATGGCTGGCCGGACACGACCGAATTGGCATCCGCGCCTCCTTTTGGGATAGCCGAAAGTTAAGTATCGGCGCCCCGCCCATCAAATGTGATCAGGGGTGGCTGGCGATTTATCACGCCGTAGATGATCGTGATCCTTCCCGATACAAAATGGGAGCCATGCTGTTGGATCGTGATAATCCATCTCGAGTCATCCGGCGCACCAGTCGGCCCTTAATTTGCCCTGATGTTCATTATGAGAACGAAGGCAAACCCGGGGTAGTCTATCCTTCCGGCGCGGCTATTAAAGATGATCGTCTGCTGGTTTATTATGGCGGCGGAGACCGCGTGGTTTGTGTGGCCGAGTCTCCGATTAAAAAATTTATGTCTTTCCTGATGAAATCGGAAAACATCGACGCGCCATTAAAAATAAGACCGGAAGATAAATGCATACGGGCTCTGGAGTAATATGTTCATTGTTAGGCGCCAGGATCATAATCCTATCATCACCCCTGATTGGCACCGGCCCTGGGCCGCCCGAGCCGTCTTTAATTGGTGTCCTTGGTCAGAGCCAAACCAAACCCATGTAGTCTATCGCGCCGAAGCCAACGTTGACCCCTTGACCGAGATGGAAGTAGGCATGTCAACCATTGGTTATGCTCAAAGCCGGGATGGCATCCATTATACTGATCATCGCCAGTTAATAACCCCCCAGGAGCCCTGGGAGAAATATGGGTGCGAAGATCCCCGGATTACCAGAATTGCTGGTAATTACCTGATATTCTACACGGCTCTCGGCGACTACCCATTTTCCGCCAAAGGAATTAAAGTAGCCGTCGCTTTAACGGATAATCTAAAAGAAATTCAGGCCAGGCATCTGGTTACGCCATTTAATGCCAAAGCCATGGTCATGTTTCCGGATCGAATTGGCGGTAAAATGATGGCCTTATTGACGGTTAATACCGATGACCCGCCGGCCAGCGTGGCCCTGGCTTCCTTCGACAATCTATCCGATATTTGGTCGACAGCCAAATGGCTGCAATGGTACAAATATCTGGAGCAATCCGAATTGGATCTCCACCGTGAACCTGGAGACCACTGCGAAGTGGGAGCGCCGCCGATCAAAACCAAAGCCGGGTGGCTGGTAATATACGCTCGTATCAAACATTATTTCTCCGAGGATCGGATATTCGGCGTAGAAGCAGTTCTACTGGATTTAAAAGACCCTCGTCAAGTAATTGCCCGCACTCAATATCCTCTCCTGGTGCCGCAAGCTCTTTACGAAAAAAACGGTCAGATGCCTAATATAATTTTTCCCAGCGGGGCCTTATCAAAAAGAAAAAAAATTCAAATATTCTATGGTGGAGCCGACACCGTTTGCTGTCAGGCTGAAGTAGAAACAGATCATCTATTAACAGCCATGGCGGCTAAGCCCGGCCAGGATTTTATGAAGAGATCAGCCGAAAATCCTATTCTCGCCCCGATTAAAGATCATGCCTGGGAGTCCAAGGCGGTATTTAATCCGGCCGCCATAGCCGCTGGCGGGCGTTATCACCTGCTATACCGGGCCATGTCGGAAGATGATACGTCCGTCATTGGCTACGCCTCTAGTCCCGACGGTGAAAATTTTGATCAGCGATTACCAAAGCCGGTTTATCTGCCCCGTGAATCGTTTGAGATTAAGGGGGCGGATAATGTCGGGTCGGGTTGTGAAGACGCCAGAATGGTTCTGGTAGAAGACAAGATATTCATGACTTATACTGCTTATAACGGCGTTAGTGACCCTCGAGTCGCCATCACCTCTATTAAGATAGATGACTTTATCAACCATCGCTGGGATTGGGCTAAACCCTATTTAATTTCCCCGCCCGGGATTATGGACAAAAACACCTGTATTATGCCGACCAGAATTGACGGCAGATATATGATGCTGCACCGGATAAATGTCAACATTTGCGGCGAATATATTGACTCTCTGGACTTTTCTCAAGAGAAGCTGGAACACTGTATAGAAATTATGAGGCCCCGGCGCGGTATGTGGGACAGCCTGAAGATCGGCATTTCCGCTCCCCCCATTAAAACCAAAGCCGGATGGCTTCTGCTTTATCATGGGATAGGGGAAGATCACGCCTATCGGGTGGGAGCCGCTTTATTAGACCTTGAACATCCCGCCACCGTCTTAAGCCGAACTAACACTCCTTTACTGGAACCAATAGAGTCATATGAAAAAGAGGGGCAGGTAAACAACGTAGTCTTTCCTTGCGGGGCCGTAGAAATTGGCGGAGAAATATATGTATATTATGGCGGAGCAGATTCCTATGTAGGCCTGGCCAAATTCAACCTAAAAGATTTACTAAAAATCCTCACCGCTTAAAAATATCGTTCCCCTCTCCCCTCGAGGTCTGCTCGCCGAACGGGCGGGGGAGAGGGCTAGGGTGAGGGGGCCGTCGTATTTGAAAATTAAAAGCAAGGGGGGGCGCTCCTCCCCCTGCCCGAGGGGGAGTTAGAGGGGGTGGGAGAAATTGATAAATAGCCATTCTCGCAACCGCATTCCCCTCTCCCCACGTGGGGAGAGGGTTAGGGTGAAGGGACGCAACCGCCGCCGCCTTTTGCCGTCTACATTAGCATTGCCTTAGCAGTATTCGCGTCATTCGCATGCGATTAGTGGATTAGCATCGCTCTTTAACTTTTCCCTCGTATTCGGGTCATTCGGATGCAATTCGGATATTAGGGTCGCCTTCGAGTCATTCGGATAAGATTTGTAGATTAGGATCGCTTCTCAATCTTAATCTTCAGCTCCCCAATCACATCTTTCAAACTCTTCCCTCCCTCATCACCCTTCTCTCGCGATCTAACCGCTACCTGACCCGCCTCAACTTCCTTCTGGCCCACAATCAGCATCACCGGCACTTTCATCATTTCCGCCTCGCGGATTTTTTTACCAATACTTTCCGATCGCTCATCCATCTCCGCCCTGATTCCGACAGCTCTCAATTTTTCCACCGCTCCCCTCGCGTATCCCAGTTGATCATCAGCTATCGGCAGTACCTTGACTTGAGTAGGGGATAGCCATAAAGGCAATGCCCCCGCGTAATGCTCCAGTAAAATGGCCATAAATCTCTCAAGTGATCCCGTAATCGCCCGATGAATCATCACCACTCTCTTTTGCTCGCCATCATCCGCTGTATAAGTCAGATCAAATCTTTCTGGTAGATTGAAGTCCAGCTGGATAGTCGCCAATTGCCACTTGCGCTTCAAGGAATCTTCGGCCGCAAAATCAATCTTAGGTCCATAAAAAGCCGCCTCGCCTTTATCCTCCTCAAACTCCACTTTCTGGTTCCGCAATATATCTCTTAACTTTCCTTCCGCTTTCCGCCAAACTTCCTCACCGCCCAGATATTTTTCCGGCTCTTTAGGATCACGCAGTGACAAATGAACCAATAACTTCATATCAAAAACCTGATAAAATTTAGTGATAATTCCATATACCATATCAATTTCCTGACTCACTTGATCCGCAGTGCAAAAAATATGAGCATCATCAACCGAAATCGCCCGCACTCTTGATAAACCCTGCAATTCGCCCACCTGCTCATCCCGATACATCATTGTCACTTCCGAATATCTAATCGGTAATTCCTTATAGCTCCGTTTTCGCGCCGCGTATATTTGCGTATGATGTGGACAATTCATCGGCTTCATCACAAACTCCGCCTCACTCTTGCCCTTAACGTGAAAAATATCATTCTGGAATTTATCCCAGTGTCCGCTGACCTCATACAAATCTCGCTTGGCAATATGAGGAATAGTCACCCGCTCAAAACCATGCCTCTCCTGCAATTCCCATAAAAAGTTTTCCAGTTGTTGTCTAATCACCGTTCCTCGCGGAGTGAACAAAGGCAGACCCGGCCCCACCAGAGGTGAAAAAGTAAACAAGTCCAATTTCTGGCCCAGTTTTCGATGATCCCTCTTTTTAGCCTCTTCTCTTAACTGCAAATACTCTTTCAATTCTGGCTCCGTCTCAAAAGTAACCCCGTAAATCCTCTGCAATTGCGCGTTCCCCGTATCTCCTTTCCAATACACTCCGGCCAGCCGGATCAATTTAAAAAAACCAATCTTACTCGTTGATTCCACGTGCCCGCCTTCACACAAAGTCACAAAAAAACCATCTCCCATATCAGAAATTCCTACCATCTCATCCTCAATCTCATCAATCAACTCCAGCTTAAACGGATCATCAGCGAACATCTCCCGCGCCTCTTTCTTGGATACCTGCTGATGTGTCATGACTAAATTCCGGGCCTTAATCTTCTTCATCTCTTTCTCCAATCTCTTCAAATCATCCTCCGACCAGTTTTCATCCACGTCAATATCGTGATAAAACCCGTCCTCTATGGCCGGCCCCACTCCCAGGCGCGTCTCCGGCTTCAGCACCGTACTGGCCGCCGCCAGCACATGGGCCGCCGTGTGCCCCATCTTCTCCTCCTCGCTCGTTTGCGCTTGATCTTTTTTACTCATAATTAAATACTACCAGACCCTTCAGCATGACACACTATCCAAATCTCGGTCAATGTATAAACCGTAAATAAAACAATTCTTCGTCATCGCGAAGAGGAGCCAGAGGCGATGACGCCGGGTTAATGGCTGTCATCGCGAGGCCCGCCGGCGGCGGGACGCGGCCATCCCGGGGTCTGACGGCGGGATTACTTTGCTTCACTCGCAAAGACGTTACCGGTTAGGTGCTACTATCAGAAACCTTGACATCCCCTCAAACATCCTATATCATTGTAATACAAATTATTACATCCTATGCGTCAAGTAATTAATATCTCCATGCCTAAAGACATGGTCTCATTCGTTAAAAAAGAGGTCAAAGCCGGCAAATATGCCTCCGTCAGCGAGTTTTTCCGCGCCCTGCTTCGCGATTACGAAGAACAGCGCGTTTTAGCAGATTTGCAGGAGAGCGAGCGTGAGCTCCGGGCAGGCAAAGGTAAAGTCTTACGCTCACTTAAAGATTTACGTTAAAATTTAAAATATATGGGCACCATATTAGGGTCATCGGTCATTTATTATGGTATTAGTCATTGTTATGATTGCCGCCTACCAACTACTTACTAATTACTAATATCTCCACCGCCTCCGGCCGACTCGGTATGCTAGTCACCCAGAAAGGGGAGAATAAAACTTTTACCTCTCCCACTCCCGGTAATTTCCGCAATTGTTCCCGCGCCTCCTCGGCCGTTAACCCCGCGATATTATCGGCTGAAAAAAGCGCCGACCCTAATTTTGCAGCAAACGTACCCGACAAAGACCCGGTTATCACCGCCTCCCCCCGTTCAAAATCACTCCGTATCAATTTAGCCGAAAATGTTTGCGGATCATACGTCACAAATTCTTCATCCGGTCCCGCCGCTCCTCTTAAATTCAATAACGTTAGACTCAATAAATCATTCTCATCAACTATAAATGATTTTGCTTCCACCACTGCCCTAACCAGCAGCTTACTGGTCTGACTGCCCACATCCGCGGACACCGTCAACTCTTTCTGATTAAAAGCAGTTAAATCCTGGCGCAGTAAAGCTCCTCCCGCCGCTGAAGTCATTTCTCCCATCAACCGCTCCCGAGCCGCCGCCAGCACTTTATCTTCCGCCAGTTTCTTCTCCGCCTCCGTTAACGGCTGATCCACCACCAGGCCCCCGGTCGTGGCTTGCCCGCTCTCCGCGTATACGGTTGATTGCAGACTGGCCGGCAATTTATCAATCACAAATCTTCCCGCTTCCACGTTCCCTTTGGCCCCCGCCTCCTTAGCCGTAATCCCCACTTCAATTTCTGCCTGCGGTGGAATAATCACTGCTTTATCTGTCAGAAAAAAAACTCCCGTCTTCCCGTGCCGTAAATTAGTTTTGGGCAATAGTCTCTGCTCTTCCGCCTGCTTATTAATCATCTTTACTGCTCCCTTGGCAAAATCTTCCCTGGTCTCCCCCTGACCCCTGGTAATTACCTGCTGTTCCGTCACTTCCTTGGTCACCACTCGACTCGGCAGTACAAACTTCACAAAATCAGGCTCTCCAGCCGCCGCGGATAATATAATTTTCTGCTCCACGGATCGCTCTATTGTCGCCGGCGACACCTCAATTATCGCCTTTGGTAAATATATCCCGGCCATGATTCCAATCACCGCCGCCACAACTACTACTCCCAACAGGAAGGCCATTCTCCTCGGAAAAACCAGGTGAAGATTGGACATAGGAAGCATCTAAAAACCCCTCTCCTCTCGAGGCCTGCCCGCCGAACTGGCGGGGGAGAGGACTGGGTGAGGGATATTTTTAAACCTCATCCCCGCCTTCTCCCTATTCCGGTAGAAAGGATTGACTGGGTTATTAGACGCTTTTATAAACATAACCTTCATTTATAGCTCACTGCCCGATCTCCCACAATACCCATTAATTTTTTAATCGCGGCCTCATCTCGGGTCAACACAAAACCGGTAGCCACCGCCTGGCGCGATCCATTATTTGCAACTAACAGCCTCACTCCCATTCCCTGGCCATCCGGAGCGTGATTAGCCGCCAAAATCCCTTTAATCTCCTCCAGTTGCTCCCGGCTTACCCCGGCCGGCAAAGCAATAGACAAAATTCTGGCCGTGCTATGCTCCGCCGCCTCATTATTCACCGGGGTCAGCTCCTTTTCCAGGATCACCAGATTCTCGTCATTCAATTGCCACACTCTATCAACCAGCACTTTAGTATCTCCATCCTTATCATTCAATTTACCTTCCACAATTAAAACGGCGCTCTCTTCCCAATATTCTCGAGTCTTTTCAAACACTGTGGGAAACACCACCACTTCTACCGATCCCGCCAGATCTTCAAACTGGCAGAATGCCATTTGCTGGGCCTTCTTGGTCACGATTTGTTTCAAGCGGCTCACCACCCCCGCTACTCGCACCGTTGACGCTCGTCCTTTTAATGAAGGCAGCTCTGCCATCGGGGTCGTCAGTCTCTTAAGTGAATCCCGCCACTCGCTTAATGGATGCTCCGACAAATATAATCCCAATAATTCTTTCTCCCAGGCCAGCCTCTCCTTTCTCTCCGCTGACGGTGCTTCCCGCAAATTCATTTTCGGCGGCGCCAATTCAATTTCTCCTCCCCCAAACAAACCCTTCTGTCCAGCGTCCACCACTTTATGTATTGATCGATTAAATACCAGCAAATCATCCAGATTTTCCAGCACCAGGTTTCGCTCGGCTACGGCATCCATGGCCCCGCACTTGGCCATGCTTTCCACCGACTTACGATTAAAATCCCGGCCCGACACCCGCCGAAACAAATCCAATAAATCAATATATTTTCCATTGGTCTCCCGTTCCGTAATTAAAGCCCGCACCACGTTATGCCCCACATTCTTAATCGCGCTCAGCCCAAATCGAATCGCCTCTGTTTTATCATCTTGCTTCACCACCGTGAAATCGTGTTCGCTCTCATTAATATCCGGCGGCAAAACCGCTATATTCATACTCAAAGCCTCCGCCACTTCAATCGCTTGCCGGTCCGTATTCCCCTCATCGCTGGTCAGCACTGCCGCCATAAAATCGGCCGGATATCGGGCCTTTAAATAGGCCGTCTGATAAGCAATCATCGCGTAGCAGGCCGCGTGGGCGCGATTAAACCCATAGCGGGCAAACGGCTCAATAAAATCCCACACCTTAACCGCCGTATTTTTATCTACCTGACTCGCCATTATTGCCCCGGCAATAAACTTTTCCCGCTGTTCATCTAACAGCTTCTTGATTTTTTTACCCACCGCCTTCCGTAAAATATCTGCCTCCGCGTATGATAATCCGGCAAACTCTCTGGCCATCTGCAATACCTGGTCTTGGGTCACAATCACTCCATAAGTTTTTTCCAGAATTGGTTTCAGTTTTGGATGCAGGTAAGTAATCATTTTACGCCCGTGTTTAGCCGCGATAAAATCAGGAATCGAATCCATGGGCCCCGGCCGATAAAGCGCCACCATGGAAATAATATCTTCAAATTCTGTCGGCTTAAGTTCCTTAAGATATCTTTTCATCCCCGCCGACTCCAGTTGAAACACTCCCGTAGTCTTGCCTTCCTGCAATAGGCGATAAGACGCCGCGTCGTCCAGCGGTAAATTATCTATATCAATTTTTACTCCGTGCCGCTCCTTAATTCGCCGCAGTGCGTTTTGAATAATCGTCAAATTCTTTAGCCCCAGAAAATCAATTTTTAGCAAGCCTAAATCTTCCACATCTTTCATCGCGTATTGGGTCACCAGCGCCTTCTCATCCTGGCCTGTAGTTGACATTTGCAGTGGTACATGACAAGTCAGTGGATCTTCAGTCACCACCACTCCGGCCGCGTGCGTCGACGCGTGCCGGCACACTCCCTCCAGCTTTTTGGCCGTATCCACCAATCTTTTTACTTGCGGGTCGCTGGCATACATCTGCTTCAAGTCCGGCGAAACCTGCAAGGCCTCTTCAAAATTAGTAAACATGGGAATTGTCTTGGCTACTTGATCACACAGCGAATAGGGGAAACCCAATGCTCGTCCCGCGTCTCTAATTGCCGCCCGGGCCGCCATAGTTCCAAAAGTAATAATCTGGGCTACATGCTCATGGCCATATTTTTCCCGCACATAATCAATTATTTCATCCCGCCGATCGTCCGCGAAATCCAAATCAATATCCGGCATCGACACCCGCTCCGGATTCAAAAACCGCTCGAATAACAAATTATAATGCAGCGGGTCCAGCCCCGTAATCTTCAATAAAAATGACACAATACTCCCCGCCGCACTGCCTCTTCCCGGCCCCACTAATATCCCGCGCTTTTTAGCTTCATTCACAAAATCCGCCACGATCAGAAAATATGAGGCGTATCCTGTTTTACCGATTACTTCCAGCTCATAATCAAGCCTCTCTCCAGCTTCCTTAAGCTTGTCCTGGTCATAATAATTCTTTAAGCCAATCTCACATTTTTCCCGCAAAGCTTGCTCCGCTGTCTGGCCTTTAGGCAAAGGAAAGTGCGGTAAATGATTCCGGCTGAAATCCAATTTCACATTACACATCTCAGCAATTTTCTGGGTGGATTCAATCGCCTGCGGATAATCTTTCCAGGCTTCCTTCATCATCTCCGGTGTCTTCAACGAAAAATCCTCGCCCAGCATGCACAACCTGTTCTTATCCTGCACCGTCTTGCCGGTTTGCACGCACACCAGCACGTCCTGGGCCTCCGCGTCCTCGGGATGAATATAGTGAGCATCCGTCGTGGCCACCAGCGGAATCTTGAATTTCCGGCTATATTTAATCAGAGCTGAATTCAACACCCGTTGCTCCTCAATAGCGGCGTGGTGCTGTACTTCCAGATAAAATCTATCCGGGCCAAATACTTCCCGGTGCCACTTAATCAGCTTCTCCGCGTCCTCTAAACGTTTCTCGTTTATCGCTTTCGCGATATCCCCATTCAAACAGCCGGATAAAACAATCACTCCCTCTGAATGCTTCTCCAATATGTCATAATCAATTCTCGGCTTATAATAATAACCCTCCAAATGCGCCTTGGTAGTCAACTGAATCAAATTTTTGTAACCCGTGTTATTCTGCGCCAGCAGTGTCAAATGCCGCGGATTAGCATCCACTCGCGCCCGTTTATTCTTCCGGCCGGTCGGTGCCAAATACGCCTCCATGCCGATAATCGGCTTTATTCCCGCTTCACGGGCGGTTTTATAAAAATCCACCACCCCGTACATCACTCCATGATCAGTCAGCGCCAGCGCGTCCATCCCCATGTCCTTGGCCCGCTCCACCAATGCCCCAATCTTCCCTAATCCATCCAGCAGGGAATAATGTGAATGAACATGTAAATGTGTAAAATCAGACATAGGTCATCTACCATGAACGCTTGCCCCGTACTAAAGCGAGCTTCAGCGAGCTTTTAGTATCGGGGTGTAAATGTGTAAATTCCGACATACTCTTATGGCCACTTATTATACCAACTCCGGTCATGAAGTCATTGAGATTTCTCATAAATCCCCGACTTTACAAACACCGCAAAACAAGACATCGCAACCTCGTCCCGTAATCGGGAATTTAGTCATTTGAAATTTGGAGTTGATTAGCGACGCGCCACAGCGCTAGTGCCGGCGCCCGGCCGACGCACCGCCTAGTTACTGATTACCAGTTACCAGTTACCAGTTACCAGTTACCAGTTACTAATTACCAGTTACTGATGCCCATCGCAGCATAAGTGAAAAAGTTACTAGTTACTAGTTACCAGTTACCAGTTACTATAAACCTATGCCCGCTCTCAAACGTGTCACCAAGCAAGCCGCCTATCTTACTTTCTACATAGTTGTCTTTATTCTGATTATTAGTTTTATCGTCGTCCCCAACATCGGTTTATTCACCGGTGATCGTAATCGCCCCCAGCCCCCGCCTCGTCAAGCCGTAGTTATTGAAAGTGTTGACCCGGTCATCCATGCCAACACTATCGATATTGTAGCTCGCGTCCGTAATCCCAACCCCAATGCCGGAGTCAGCAGCTATGATCTGAATTTCATCCTGCTTGATATTCAAGGCAGTGAGATCCAGCGCTACTCTAAAAATACTTATCTTCTACCCGGCAGTCTTAATTACATTCCGCTGCTCGACATCCCGGCCAATACCAGCTTAGCCAAAGTTAACGTCGAAGCCCCCACGAATATTACTTATACTGATTTGCCGGCCAATGTATCTGCTCCCACCTTTAACTCTTTTCTTCAGACCCGGCGGCTCCGTAACATTGGTGATGAAATAGTGGAGGAGCAAAAAGGCATTGTCACTAACACCAGCACTCTTGGCTATCGCCATGTCGAAGTCACCGGGGTCGCCTTTGACTCCAATGGGACAGTCGTCGGCGTCAGCACTACTTTCATGGGCCAGCTCCGGGTCGGAGAAGGCCGCGAGTTCACTCTTCAATGGCCATCTCCCGCGACGCCCACCGAGCGGGTAATCATTATCCCCACTACCAATGTCTATGAACCGGATAATATCCTGGAAATTAAAGGCAGCCCCGGCCGCCTTCGTGGCATCACCGACACCAAGCAGGAATAAAACCAATCATTCTTCCCGATGAGAAGAAGGCCAGGATGAGCGGCGTAACGCCGTGTCATTGGGAATTGGTCATTATCCGTAACCGTCGTTCCCCTCTCCCCGATGGGGAGAGGGCGGGGGTGAGGGGCGCAGTCGCCGCGCCAGTGGTCATTGGGAATTGGGAAGTGGCCATTACAACATAGTCATTACAACATGGTCATTGGGACTTGAGTGGAAATTAGGAATTGAGATTAGGTCATTCCCAAATGGTCATCAGTAGCCATAAAATAGTTAATACATAATACTAACCCTGTGCATCTTCGAGATTTTATATCATCATATGATTGGCTGTTAACCGGAGCCGCCATGTTATTAGTTTTTCTGGGCCTGGCCATGTTATTTAGCAGTGGTGCCGCTGACAACTCTCTCTTTTCCACCCGCTTCATCCGCCAGATAATATCGTTCATAATCGCCCTAATTGGATACCTGGCGCTAAGCCTGTTTCCTTACCACAAAATTCAGCGGTATACTCCGGCCATTTATACTCTTGGTTTGATCGGTCTCCTTATTGCTTCCCAGTTAGGCCGCGTTATTCGCGGCACCACCTCCCGCCTGGAAATAATTGGCGCCCAATTCCAGCCGTCCGAATTTATGAAAGTTGCTATCGTCATCGCCTTGGCCTGGATATTCAGTAAATGGAGCGTTAATAATTTTCGCGGCTTGTTAACCAGCGCTGTCGTAGTAGGCATAGCCGCCGTGCTAATAATTCTGGAACCGGATATGGGCATGGCCGCTCTGGTTCTGGGCGCTTGGCTGGGCCTTATAATATACCTCGGTTTGTCCTGGCGTCTCATCGGATTTATTACCATGACCGGTATCATCAGCTCCCTGGGAGCCTGGCGCTGGCTATTTGCTGATTATCAAAAAGCTCGCGTCCTCATCTTTATCGACCCCACGCGTGATCCCCTAGGCGCTGGTTATAACGTCATGCAATCCATTGTGGCCCTCGGCTCTGGCGGTCTGATCGGCCGGGGATTAGGCCACGGTCCTCAATCCCAACTGCAATTTCTTCCCGAACAGCACACCGACTTCATCTTTGCCAGTCTAGGTGAAGAGCTGGGCTTCGCTGGTCTATCTCTTCTGGTGGCCCTCTATGTTGTCTTGCTCTGGCGCGTTCTGCGTGTCACCAGGAATACCGAAGATCCCTTTGGCCGATATTTAGCCGCCGGCACCTTTCTAATCCTGTTAATTGGCTTCTTTGTTAGTGCCGGTATGAATATGGGCCTCCTGCCGGTCACCGGCATCCCCCTGCCTCTGGTCAGTTATGGTGGATCCAATCTGCTAAGTACATTTATCCTATTGGGCATAGTTCAATCAGTTCACCTTCATAATAAATGGGTTCGCAAACCTCCTCTTGAACTCACCCATTTCACCTAACAGCCATCCCTTCTCCCCCTGGAGAGAAGGCCAGGCCGAAGCTCGCAACCGTCGCGTTCCCCTCTCCCCTTTAGGGGAGAGGGCTAGGGTGAGGGGACGAAACCGCCGTCGTAACTTTCAACTTTTAACCTGCATTTTTGCCCTTTAACTTTTGCCCTTTAACTTTTCCATCGTATTAGCGTCATTCGCATGCGATTAGCGGATTAGCATCGCTCTTTAACTTATGCCTTTTATCTTCTAACCTTTATCTTAAACAAAAGCACAAATAAAGTGTTCATAATACCAAGACCCCAGATTGACAAAAGGTCAAAACTAATATAAGATAGTAAGTAATATGGTGTTCGATGACAACGTCCAACTAGTCACCAGATGTCCCTTCTGCAGCGCCGAGTATGATCTCGACGGTGCCCAGGTGATTGGCGAAGAAAACGATGCCACCATGGTCTATATCACCTGCAGTGAATGTGCCAGCTCAATCATCGCTATTGTTGCTATGTCCGGACTGGGAATAGTCAGCCTCGGCCTGGTCACCGATATGACCGTGGAAGACACCAAGCGATTCAACAAAGAGAAAGCTTTAACTGGCGATGAGTTATTGGAAGTATATGAACTATTGGAGAAGCAAAAACATAAAGCCCTCAAACAATTGACGAAATCCCAGAAATAGCATAAACTTACAGCCTGGCGGCGCGGCCAAGAACCACTGCTCCTCCCATGACCAATACCGATACTCTTGATTTATATCTTGTATTTTTGACCCATTCCTTTTAACCTTTAACTTTATGGAATTACAATTAACCGTCCAGGTGCGTCCCGGCAAATCATCAGCCGTCCGCCAGCAGGATCAGATCCCGGCTGTTTTATATGGTCATGGTATCGATAATCAATCCCTGGCTATTGACCGCAAAACCTTCATTAAAGTATTTAGAGAATCCGGCTACACCAGCCTGATTAATGTCACCGTCAAAGGCGAAAAAGAAGCCCGGCACACCGTCCTGGTCCGGGAAATTCAATATCATCCGGTTCATTCTCACATTTTACACATCGACCTATACCAGGTCCGTCTGGATGAAACCATCACCGCCAAGGTGCCGTTATTATTTACCGGCGAATCAATAGCCGTCAAAGATATGGGCGGCGTCTTAGTCCGAGGTCTGGATGAAGTCGAATTAACAGCTCTGCCTCAAAACTTGCCCCGTGAAATAGAAGTTGACATTTCATCCATTAAAGACTTTGATGCCATTATTCATGTCAGTGATCTGACTGTACCGGATGGCGTAGAATTACACTATGAAGCCGAAGAAGTTGTGGCTCTGGTTCAACCTCCCCGCACCGAAGAAGAGATAGAGGCACTTGAAGAAGAAGTAGCTGAAGATGTCGAGAGTGTTGAGGGTGTTGAAGAAGCTAAAACAGATGAAGGTGAAGCGGGCGAAGGAACCGGAGACAAAACCAAAGAAGTTAAATCTGATCAAGCTGAACAAACCCAGCCCGAAGCATCTGAAAATAAGTAGTAAGGTGGGAGCTGGAAAAAGTGGGAGCGTTCCTTTCTCCCCGATGGGGAGAGGGCCAGGATAAACGGCGCAACCGTCGCGTTCCCCTCTCCCCACGTGGGGAGAGGGCGGGGGTGAGGGGCGCAGTCGCCGCGCCAGTGGTCATTGGGATTTGGGATTTGAGTGGTCATTGGGAATTGGCCATTATCCGTAACCGTCGCGTTCCCCTCTCCCCACGTGGGGAGAGGGCGGGGGTGAGGGGATGCAACCGCCGTCGTAACTTTTACCTTTTAGGAATTGGCCATTTCATCCAGTGGTCATCAATGTCAGAATTCGGGTCATTCGGATATAATTCGGGTATTAGCATCGCTCTTTAATTTTTCCATCGTATTAGCGTCATTCGCATGCGATTAGCGGATTAGCATCGCTCTTTAACTTTTGTCATTTGGATTTCGCCAGCAATCATTGTGATTTGAAAATTGGTTATAATATTTTAGTCCTCTTGAGCTAGAAAGTATCAGCAAAACAAAGTCACCATCACTCAAACATCAATTCATTGCTTAAATGGGACCATGTTTTATCTCTCCGCCTATCCCCTCATAAATAACCGGCACATCGGCCATCAAAAGCTGATTAATAAATTTCAACCCATCATCCCCGCCATCCAAAGCTGCTTGCGGCTCAAACTTAAGCCCCATTCTCTCTATCTCACCCAAACCAACTTTACACGCCTGGTGTGTAAAGTTGGTAACTTCACTCAACTCACCGCTCGGGACATATGGCGGATTGCTCACAATCAAATCTATATTTCTACCCTTCAAAGCCTTCAACATATCACCCTCAATGAACTCAATCATACTATCAACCCTATGCAGCTTTGCATTTTTCCTGGCCACCTTCAATGCGATAGGGGATACATCGATAGCATAAAGCCGCTCAACTTTATCCGACCTCTCCCGCAGTAATGTAATACCAATAATTCCGCTGCCAGTCCCAATATCAGCCACCCTCACTTTACGACCTAATTTAGTGTACAAAGCGTCAATCTTGATTATCGCCTCATCAACTAGTGCCTCCGTGCTGGGGCGGGGGACTAAAACATCAGGTGTCACTATGAATTTACAACTATGAAACTCCCACCAGCCAAATATATATGCCAGCGGTTCACCAGTTGCCCGGCGCCGAACCATCGCCTCAAACCGTTCCTGCTGATCTAAAGTCAGCTCCTGGTCATGGTGGGTAATAATATAGCTCGACTCGCTCTCCCCCAGCGCTTCCAATAAAATCCACTCGATATCAAGCTCGGGGGTATTAGAAATATTCTTCAACACTTTTTTCCCAAAACTAGCCGACTGCCCTATTGAGATATGCATAATTAAATCTAGTCATTTTCTCCCAACTGTTTCTCTTTCACGGCGCTCTGCAAATCCTTAAAAATTTGTCCCAGTCCGCCATCCATAACTACCGGAATATTTCCCCATGATTGCTTAATTCTATGATCGGTAATCCTATCCTGCGGATAATTGTATGTCCTTATCTTCTCCGACCTATCGCCTGTGCCTACTTGAGACTTCCTGTCCGACGCCTCCTTCTGCTGACGCTCCGCTTCCTGGGCATCTAACAAGCGGGTTCTAAGCACGCTCATCGCCTTAGCCTTATTCTTATGCTGACTGCGCTCATCCTGCACTGCCGCAACTGTATTGGTTGGAATATGAGTAATTCGCACCGCGGAATCTGTCTTATTGACGTGCTGGCCACCAGCCCCGCTAGCCCGATATGTATCAATTTTTAAATCCTCCGGTTTTATTTCAATGTCAACTTCCTCCGCCGCCGGCATCACCGCCACCGTCACCGTGGAAGTATGAATTCGCCCCTGCTTCTCTGTCTCCGGCACTCTCTGCACTCGGTGCACCCCGCTCTCATACTTCAATGTCCCAAAAACATTTTTACCGCCAACCTCCGCCACCACTTCCTTATACCCCCCGGCCTCGCTCGAAGAAACGCTGACTACATGCACTTTCCAGCCTCTCTCCTCACCATATCTGCTATAAGCCCGAAATAACTCACTGGCGAATAGTCCCGCTTCGTCTCCCCCCGCTCCCGCCCTAATTTCCAATATTACATTCCGGCTGTCTCTGGGATCCCTGGGCAGTATCAGGTTTTCTAACTCTTTCCCCAGCTCCGCCTCTTCTTTAACCAAACGATGCAAATCTTCCCTGGCCAGTTCCATCAACTCCTCATCGCCGCCGTCAGCCATAATAGCCTTCACCTCTTCCTTAGCCCGCTGATTTTTCTCCCACTTAGACGCCGCATCCAATAATTCCCGCTTATGCCCCAGTTCAGCCGATAATTCTTTCATCTTATTAGCATCACGTTGAACCGCCGGATCGCTCATTTGAGCCATCATAACTTCCACATCTTTACTCAATTCATTTTTCCGCGGCAATTCCATATATCTATTTTACCTTATCTTAAATATAGTCAATCAATTCCAGGCGTCTATGGCCATCCCCAAAGGCGGGGATAAGAGTTTCCTCCCCCTCCTTGAGGGGGAGCTAGAGGGGGGTGAAAAGCGTTCCCCTCTCCCCACGTGGGGAGAGGGCCAGGGAGAGGGGCGTCGCACAGCCAGTCCAGTCAACAACTTAACAATATAATTATTCAACATTATATCGTAACGGAGCTGCTCACTACCAACTTACAAACTACCTACCCGATTTTCACCGCCTTATCCTGCTGATCATCCTCGTCCGCCTCCTCATCCTTCCTGGCCGCCTTTTTCTCAATTGCCGCCTGCTCCTTTTTGGCCGCCCCCGCCCCCGCCATGCGCTTCTTGAATTTATCAATC
>QIFI01000090.1 GCA_003229735.1 Candidatus Anderseniibacteriota bacterium
AGACAGCTTTGGAAAATTATGGCCAGGAAAAAAAAACTATCGCCATTACCGGAACTCACGGCAAGACTTCCACTACAGCTATGGTGGCCAGTATATTGATTAAGGCTGGATTTGATCCATCAGTATTAGTGGGGGCTCCGCTGGAATTGCTGGCTGGCCAAAATGGCCGATCCGGGAAGAGTGATATATTTGTGGTGGAGGCGGATGAATATCGGGAGCATTTTTTGACGCTTAAACCTCAACATATAATTATGACCGCGATTGATTTTGACCATCCGGATTATTATCAGTCGCTGAATCAAGTGAAGGGAGCGTTTATAAAATTCTGGTCGCGTCTGGCGGAAGATGGCTGGCTGGTGGTGGGGGAGGAGGTAAAGCGGGATAATGAAGAGATGCCGTGGCCGGAGAGAACAATAGTGGTGTTGAACGGCGAGCGGCTGGAGTTGCCTATGCCGGGGGAACATTGGCAGAGCAACGCCCGGCTGGCGGCGGCATTAGCAGTTAGGATGGGAGTAAAAATAGAAGCGGCGAAATCAGCTTTACGGGAAATGGGGGGCATCGGCCGGCGATTTGAAAAACTTGGAAAATTTATGGGCATGGAAGTGATTAGTGATTATGGCCATCATCCGACAGAAATAGCGGCTACCTGGAAAGGGGCCAGGGAAAAATACGCGGGCCAAAAAATACTGGTGGTGGTGGAAGTTCATATGGTGGAAAGACTGGAGGAATTTTTTGATGATTATGCGGCGGTTTTAAGTAAGATGGATCGGGTGGTGCTGACGCCGGTGTTTGCGCCTAAAGGCAGGGAAGGGGACAGAGGCCGGGCTGATGAGAAATTGGGGCAACTGGAGCAGGAATTGGCGGACCGGGGAGTAGATGTACGCCGATTATTATCATATGAGCAATTAGGACAGATGATTCGAGATTTTAATGATAGTGACGTGATGCTGATTTTTTCAGCCGGGAAATTGGATGGAGAGGTGAGAGGACTGGTGGGGTAATTTTCAATTTCTCAAGTTTCCCCGCTGCGGCGGGACTAGGCTGCGGCCGTCGTAATTTTTAGTGAATTTATAATTTGAAATTTATAATGAAGAGCGGTTGCGCTGATTGTAATAAATCAGAGCAGGGCCATCTTGATAAATGTCTAGATCTTATTGACTATACGCTGAAGGATAGGCCACTGGAAAATTAAATTGGAGACATAAAAGGTTGTCAGTAGGTTTTGACAATTATGGTTAGACTTAAACTAGACATTTTTGGCAACTGGTGTTATGGTTGGGGGTTGATTTACGGGTTGTATAAATCATAGAGGAGTTTTTGACGGTGAGTTGAGGTTTTAGGAGAAGGAGCGGGGATGAGGGTTGATTTGTTTACTGTAACCCCCTCACCCTACCCTCTCCCCAACGGGGAGAGGGGAACGGATTATGAAAACCCCTCACCCTACCCTCTCCCCTCGAGGGGAGAGGGGAACGGATTAGGAGGAGACCCCCTTTTCCCCCCGCCTTAACCAGTCGGGGAGAGGGGAGCTCCCAGCCGCTGGGATTACATCACCTATACTTGACTAATAGTCAAGATAGAGCTATACTTGGGGTAATGTATGGCGATAATGTATTATAAATAGCTTAATAGAGTAATATATATTAGTTATGAATGAAGCGAAAGAGAATCTAAACAAGCAAAATTTTGAAGAATGCGCAGTTAAGCTGTTATCTATTTTAGATGCCAGATCCAGGGATATAGTGACGCGGAGATATGGCATTGCCAATGGAAAAGTGGAGACTTTAGATAGTATTGGCAAGGAATATGGGGTTACGCGTGAGCGAGTGCGTCAAATTGAGGCTCAAGCCAAGAAATTATTGGCTAAAAGATATGAGGTGCTGGAGGGAATCGCGGCAATTTTGAGACAAGTGTTTGATGAGAATGGTGGAATTTTAGATGAAGACTATTTAATTGAAGCTGTGGAAAAAGTGATTAATGATAAAGTTAGAGCTGAACTGGTGGTATTTTATCTGGACATCCTGCCACGCTATCAGCGAGTGACCAGGTCATCTCAATTTAATATACATTGGACGGAACCGGAGCTTAAGCATCCCCGGGCTGAAGACGCGGTGAGCGTGGCGGAGGCTATCTTGAAGGCTAATCGAGAGCCGATGGAGGGAGATAGGCTAATGGAGAAAATTAAGAATGACGTGGAGGGACAAGAAGAAATCTCCGAGCTGGTTTTGTATGCTTTACTTAGGGCCAGCAAGAGGATGAATAAAACTGTGTACGGTGAGTGGGGTTTGAGCAATTGGGTGGAAACCGCGCCGCGAGGGGTGGGTGATAAGGCATATATCGTTCTGCGGCGTCATGGCAAGCCAAATCATTTTAGAGACATTACGGGGATGATTAATGAAGTATCTTTTGATCATAAGCGGGCGCATGAGCAAACCGTTCATAATGAGCTGATAAAGGACGACCGGTTTGTGCTGGTGGGTCGGGGGATGTATGGATTGACCGACTGGGGATTTATTCCCGGGACGGTGGCGGATGTGCTGGAAGCGATTTTAAGTGAAGAGAGACGGCCCATGAGTCGCGAGGAACTGCTGGAGAAAGTGATGGAGCAGAGGCTAGTGAAGAAGACTACGGTGCTTTTAGGACTGCAGAATAATCAAAAGTTTCAGAAAGTTGAGGGAAATAAGTATCAATTGCATAGTTAGGCACTGTACAGCGCCTTAGATTCAATGCCTGGTTAGTGAGAGTTACCAGCTTGGTAAATGACCAATTTGTGCGCGAATTGTTAAATTGTTAAATTGTTAAATTGCTGATCTGGCAGCGGTTTTTTGGTTGGCTGATGCCTGGTTGAAAAATTACATGTTGAGGCCCTTTGCCGTATAATAGTTATATGAGCAGATACAAAGCCGGGAATTTTTGGCAGGCGGTGCCGGCAGGTTTTTTAGGCGGGTGGACGGAGCCGTTAATGAAATTGATTTTGTCCTGGGGATGGCTGGTGATTGTAATAGTAATGCTGGTGATTATCTGGAAGCTGTATTTGTTAATTAAGAGAATTGATTTTATTGGCGGAATACAGTGGACATATATCAAAATTACTATTCCGGATGATGCCGAACAGACACCCAAAGCCATGGAAAACGTTTTTGATGTGCTGGAGGGGATGCATAAAGGAGGGGATTTGATAGAGATGTATTTTGATGGTTATCTGGAAGCCTGGTACAGCTGTGAATTGCATTTTACCAAGGGGAGGGCCAGATATATTATGGTGATTCCGACAGTCCACCAGCAGTTTGTGGAGGGGGTTATTTATGGGCAGTATCCGGAGGCGAATATTGAAGAAGTGGAAGATTATACATATCGTTATTCATATCAGGATATAGATAAGAAATTTGACGTATATGGATCAGAGATGGTGCTGGCAGTAGATGATATATTTCCGATTAAATCCTATATGGATTACGCGGACACGCTGGCGGAGGAAGATACATACGTGGACCCGCTTCAGGCTTTGGTTGAAGCCTATACGAACATCAATGAGGGCGAGGAATATTGGATACAATTTTTGATTCGACCGATTGATCATAAAGATACAGCTGAATGGGTGGAGAAGGCGGAGGATGAAATTGATAAATTGGCCGGTAAAGTGGTGGTTAAAAAGATGAATCTAGGGGGACAGATACTGCATAGCTTACTGTCTATTCCGACCGAGGCATTAAAGGCCCTAACACAGGGGCCGACTGAAGCGGCATATGATTCATCCTCAAGTGCCGCTGATTTTCCCAAGGTCAGCGTGACGGAAAAGGAGAAAGCGGAAGGAATATTGCGGAAGATTTCCAAAGGCGGCTATCGAGTTAAGATACGAGTTATCTATATCGCGCCGATGGGTGAATTGTCGAAGCCAAATATCGGCCGATTAATTGGCGGTTTTAAACAATTTAATACTTATCATTTGAATTCATTTAAGCCTGACCCGGATACAAAAACCAATGGGCCCAACTATTTCTTGAAGCAGACCAGGCGGGCCAGACGCAAGCGGGATATATTCCTGTTTTACCAATGGCGGGACTTTTTTAGTTATGATGATGGCTTTATGATGAGCGGAGAGGAATTGGCCACAATTTATCATTTCCCGTCTAAATATATGCGAGCTCCGGCAGTCGAGCGGGCTAAGGCGGGAGTAGGCGCGGCGCCGGCAAACATACCAATTAAATCACCATAATATGGATGAAGATATAACAGCTATCGGGCAAACTAATTTTCGAGGTCAGAAGCAGGTGTTTGGAATAATGCCGGATGATCGGCGGCGGCATGTTTATATCATTGGAAAAACCGGGGTGGGCAAATCGACGCTGATGAGCAATATGATCCGCCAGGATATCGCGGAAGGCAAAGGAGTGGCACTGGTGGACCCGCATGGAGACATAGCTTCAGAATTGCTGGATGTTATTCCGCCGCACAGAATTAATGATGTGATATATTTTGATCCGGCGGATGTGGATTATCCGATTGCTTTTAACGTGCTGGAGGCGGTGGATCCACAATATAAATATTTGATATCGTCGGGGTTAATCGGCTCGCTTAAAAAAATCTGGGCTGATTCGTGGGGGCCGAGGCTGGAATATATTTTACGGAATACGATTTTAGCCTTGCTGGATTATCCTTCCAGCACCATGCTGGGAATTTTACGGATGCTGGGAGATAAGGATTATCGTAAAAAAGTGGTGGCGCATATTCAGGATCCGGTAGTTAAGGCTTTTTGGGAGAACGAGTTTGCCAATTATAATGAGCGATTTCGAGCGGAGGCTATTTCACCTATTCAAAATAAAGTGGGTCAGTTTTTAACATCTTCAATTATCAGGAATATTGTGGCTCAACCGAAAAGCACGATTGACATGAAAGATATTATGGATAATCAGAAAATATTGCTGATCAATGTGTCTAAAGGCAGGATTGGGGAAGATAATTCGGCGCTGTTGGGGGCGATGCTGATTACCCGCATCCAATTGGCGGCCATGGATAGAGCTAATATTCCAGAAAAAGACAGAATTGATTTTTATATGTATGTTGATGAATTCCAGAATTTTGCCACGGAATCATTCGCGACTATTTTGTCGGAAGCCAGAAAATACCGATTGAATTTAACTATTGCCCATCAATATATAACCCAGATGGAGGAAATAGTGAGCGACGCCGTGTTTGGCAATGCCGGGACAGTGATTTCTTTTAGAGTCGGGGCCGGAGACGCGGAGTTTTTAGAGAAAGAATACTTTCCGGTGTTTACCCAGGTAGATCTGGTTAATTTGGATAAGTATAACGCGTATATCAAGCTGATGATTGATGGGGTGACCAGCCGGCCTTTCAGCATGCAGACCATAATGCCGACAACTGAAAATTTTGGAAAGCGGGAAGAAGTGATTAAGGTGTCGCGGGAGAGATACGGCCGGAAGCGGGAAATCGTGGAGGACAAGATAGCCAGATGGAGCGGAGTGGTGTTTGAATCAGCGGCCAATAATAATGATCGGGCGGCGGGGCGGAGACCGGAGGGAGAAAATAATCGGCGCAGGGAAGACAATCGGGGCGGGGGCAGAGACAGCCGAGAAAATAGAAGAAGACCAGAGATGTCTTTAGCGCGTCCCGGTTTGGTCGAGAAAAAAATGACCGAGGCGGCAGGAGAGCTGGAAGCTGACGAGATTACAGATTTGGCCGGTTTGCTAAAGCCGGCGGAAGACCATCAGGTGAAATGCGATCGATGCGATAAAGAGACGACGGTGCCCTTTAAGCCGGCGGCTGATAAGCCGGTATATTGCCGGGATTGTTACGGGATAGTTAAAGAGGAGCGGAGGCGGGAGAAGATGACTTTGTCTAAACCGCCCCGAGCGGATGGGACGAAAACATCTGATCCGATGGGCAAAATGGGGCCGAAGCCGCCTATGATTAGTAACTAGTAACTGGTAACTAGTAACTAGTAACTGGTAACTGGTAACTGGTAACTAGTAACTAGTAACTGGTAACTGGTAATTAGTCATTAGTAATTAGTAGCTGGTAACTGGTAATATGATAGGATGAAGGATTCAGCTAAAAATGACGAGCGGGTATGCTTGGAGCAGCCATTTGATTTCGCGGGGAATACGAATTGGAGGATATTCCGAATTATGGCTGAATTCGTGGAAGGATTTGAATTTTTATACCAGTTGCGAAGAGAGGTGACAATTTTTGGATCGGCGGCTCTGCCTAAAACCAGTCAGTGGTATAAGGAGGCGGTGAAGTTGGGACGGATGCTGGGCGGGCATGGATTTACGGTGATAACGGGGGGAGGTCCAAGTATTATGGAAGCGGCAAATAAAGGCGCAGTAGAGAGCGGCGGGGAATCGATTGGGCTGGATATTGAATTACCGACCGGTCAGCGGAAGAACGAATATGTTAAAAAAAGTTTAGGGTTTCATTATTTTTTTTCGCGGAAAGTGATGTTAACGGCTTCGGCTCAAACCTATATATTTTTTCCGGGCGGGTATGGGACGCTGGACGAGTTTTTTGAGATGCTGGTATTAATTCAGACAAAAAAAATGGAGCCGGTGCCGGTAGTGTGCGTGGGGCAGGAATTCTGGGAGCCGCTGGACAAATGGATTAAGGATACGATGCTGCAGAAAATGGGCACAATTATGCCGGATGATTGTGAAATCTATGAGATAGTTGACTCGGCGGAGGAGGCTTTTGAGATAATTAAAGAGAGTAAGGAGAGAAAGTATTTTTAGTTTGCAGTTGATATATGTGGCTATTTTTAGGAGGTGACTTAGATTGAATTTGCCTGGAGCCGGGTTATTCAAGTAGGCTGGGGAGTATGAATGAAATGAGTTCCGGGGAACTTAGAGAAAAATATCAAAAATTCTTTATGGGAAAAGGGCATGCTCGGATACCCAGCGGGCCGCTGGTGCCGGAAAATGATCCATCGGTGTTATTCACGACAGCCGGCATGCATCCGCTGGTGCCTTTTTTGAAGGGCCAGGAGCATCTTAAGGGCAAGAGATTAACTAATGTACAGATTTGCCTTAGAACAACGGATATAGACGCGGTGGGAGACGGCACTCATAATACGGTGTTTGAAATGTTAGGCAACTGGTCATTAGGAGATTATTTTAAGCAGGAATCAATCGCTTACAGCTGGGAATTTTTAACTTCGGACGCGTGGCTGGGATTTGATAAGGAAAAATTAGCGGTGAGTGTGTTCGGGGGAGACGAGAGCCGGGCTAAGGACGAGGAGTCGGCAAGATATTGGCGGGATGCAGGGATGCCGACAGAGAGAATAGCTTATTTGGATATACAGGAAAACTGGTGGCCGGCGGGGGGTCAAGCGGAAGGGCCGCAGGGGCCGGATACGGAGATATTTTACTGGACGGGAGAGGAGGAGCCGCCTCAAGTTTTTGACCCGACAGATGATCGGTGGGTAGAGATCTGGAATAATGTGTTTATGCAGTATGATCGGGATGAAGAGGGAAATTTTTCGGATTTGGCTCAACAAAATGTTGATACCGGCATGGGTTTGGAGAGAGTGGTCATGGTGCTCAATGGATTGAATAATGTTTATGAGATTGATTCCTATCGGGCTTTAATGGACATGATTAGAAATTTGAGCGCCCGGACGGATAAAAAGCAGAGCCGAATTTTAGCTGATCACATTAAGGCGGCGACTTTTATTTTAGGAGACGGCGGAGGAGTGACGCCCGGCAATACTGAACAGGGATATGTTTTGCGGCGATTGATTAGAAGAGCCGTTCGAGCGGCTGGACAGCTGGAAATTGATGACGCGAGTAGAGTATTGAAAGAGGGGGCAGTAATGATGATTGATGAGTTTGCGAATGCTTATCCGACATTGGCAGATAATCGAAGTCTGGTGCTGGATGAGCTGGGCAAAGAAGCGGAGAAATTTAAGGAAACATTGGCGGAAGGATTAAAACATTTTGAGGCTTTGCTAAATCAGTCGATGGCCGGCGATACCATTGATGGCAATTCGGCTTTTAAGTTGTATGAGACGTACGGCTGGCCAATTGAATTAACCCAGGAAATGGCGGCGGAGCATAAGTTAGCCGTTGATATGGGAGGATTTGAGAAGGCGGTAAAGAGACATCAGAATATATCCAGAAAGGGAGCAGATAAAAAATTCAAAGGGGGGCTGGCGGATCATAGCGATGAGTCGATAAAATTACATACGGCTACTCATTTATTGCATCAAGCGCTAAGGGACATATTGGGTGATGGAGTATTGCAGAAGGGGAGCAATATTACGCCGGAAAGATTGCGATTTGATTTCTCGTACTCAAGGAAGCTGACAGCTGATCAACTGAAACAAGTAGAGGACATGGTTAATTATCAGATTGACCGGAATTTGGCGGTGACCAAGCAAGCGGCCAGTGTGGCGGAGGCTAAGGAAATGGGAGCGCGGGGATTATTTGAAGACAAGTATGGCGATAAAGTGAACGTGTACAGCATTGGTGAATATTCAAGAGAAATATGCGGAGGGCCGCACGCGGCGGCTACTAAAGAGTTGGGGAAATTTAAGATTACCCGGGAAGAATCAGCCGGAGCCGGAATTAGACGAATAAAGGCAGTATTAAAACCGGTATAATATGTCGGGCCGGTGGTTTGCTGGTAACCTCTCACCGATTGAGGGAGACTTGTTCTTGTTTCTTCCTAATCATAGAGAGAAGAAAGATTATGGGAATGACCAATTCCTGATGACCACTCAAATCCATAAACCCCAATGACCACTGGCGAAATCCAAAGGTCAAAATCCAAAGTTTAAATGATTAAATGCGACATTGCGACGCCCCTCACCCTATCCCTCTCCCCGGCAGGGGAGAGGGGATCCCTTAGCGGATGAGCGATTACGTTTCGTGAATTAGTGAAAAATGTTTTAGATTGGTATAATAAAGGTGTTGACAGTATTGGAGTTATCGAGGTTTAGTAAAATTTAGAGATATGAGTATGCGGGATATTAAATCCAACCAACCGAATAAGCGAAAGAAGGGGTTGATTCCCAGGGATGATTTTGATAGCGCGGATATGGAGTTGTATGACGTGAATGAGGAAATAAAGGCTAAATCACGGAAGGAAGTTAAGATAGATCGGGCGATAAGAAAATTAGAGCCGCGGCCCAGGAAAAGGGTAGAGGAAAAGACAATGAAAAGAAGAGATACGAGCTATAAGAAAAAGATTTCCCAAAAAACAAAGGCGGCCGGAGGGAAGAAGTGGACCGGATCAAAAGTACCGCTAACCAAAATACACGCAGAGTCGGAGATACCGGTATCACATGGAGACAAGGATCACAAAAAGTTGAATGGGGAGCTGGAAATAAAAGCCAAAAAATACAAGAGGGTTAAGAAAAACTTTAAGGCTCCGGGTAGAGTCAGGGTGGGAAAAGGAGAGAGGTGGGCACTGTTATTTATATTTGGATTAGTGGCGCTGGCTGCCGTGGCGGCAGTAGTTATTTTCTTGCCTACCGCTAATGTAGAGGTGGAGTTAAGAACAGCGCCGCTGTTGGTGGATGAAGAGATAGTGATAGCGGCTGACGGGACCAGTGAAGTAGTGCCGGGCACCGCTTTTTGGCGGGAAGTTGAGGTGACTGAAGATTACGCGGTTCAAAATAAGGAAATGGTTGGGAGTAAAGCTGGGGGGACAGTGACGTTGATTAATAACACGGTGGATGAACAGCCAATCAGAGAACGAAGCCGGCTGGTGACGGCGGACGGGCAATTATTCTATATGCTTAAACATGCTATTTTGCCGGCCAAGTCCAGCGCGGAAGTGAAGGTGGAGGCGGCAGAAGCTGGTGAGGAGGGGAATATTTCAGCCCAGAGACTTAATTTTGTTGGTTTGGATGAGGCATCGCAAAAACTGGTATACGCGGAAGCCAGCCAGGAGCTGTCGGGCGGAAGTGGAGAAGAAATTTCAGTGGTGGCGGAAAGTGACATCAAGGCGGCTAAAGATGAAGCGGCCAAGGCGGCTCGAGGAGAAGCGGAGACGGCTATTAAGAACGAGTTACCGGATGGATGGTCATTATTGGATGAAAGCTGGACGGCGGAAATTGGAGATTTAACGACCGAGGCGGAAGCGGGCCAGAAAACAGCATCATTTGGATATACGGCTAAAGTAACTATCAGAGTGATGGGATATGAGCAGGAAGTGCTGCAGGAAAAGTTAAGAGCGGAGCTGGAAAGTCAACTGGATGAGAAATTTATGCTTTTCCCCGGGCAGATTTCGTATTCCAAGTCGGTGAAGGATATAGATTGGGAGAAAGGGCGGGCAATATTGTCGACGAGAGTGACGCATACGACAATTGCCAGATTATCACTGGATAGTTTGCGGTCAAAAGTGGCAGGCAGATCGATCAAGGAAACGCAGGAATATCTGGAAGGACTGCCGGGCGTAAGAATGGTTAAAATAGAGACCTGGCCGTTTTGGGTAAATTCTATTCCCCGGATTGAAAAAAGAGTAACACTGGAATTGAAACCGGAAAGACAGCCTTAGTTAGTGGTAGTTTGTAGTGAGTAGTTGGTAGTTTGTGATTTTGATGGGGAAAGTTATAGATTGATAAGACTGGTTACGTGTCATTTATCTAGTAGTAAGTTATTGTTAGGTGTTATATTATATCCAACAATGGTCAATAAGATACCAAATAAAGACACTTATAAAGAAATAGATGACGGTAAAGAGGTTCCGACGCAATCGGAGCCATCCACTACGTCGGATAAGAATAGAGGAGAACCGTCGTTGGAGTCTGCTCAGTCAGAATTAGACGCTAATGAGAAAAGCAAGACGGTAAGAGCTGTTGTTGTGGTGGTAGTTGCTGTTTTGGGACTGGGAATTATTTTCTGGATGAGAGGTAATCTAGAAACTTCTGTAGACAAGGGTATCCAAAACGAGCAAGATAAAGCAACTGGGTTTGATGGCAGGATAAAGTTACATACTGGCCAGTTGCCAAGCCTCGCAGAATTTTCAGAAAGGCGAGCCTATATCAATCCGAAAATTATTGATGCTCAGTCAGGTGTTGTTATGCCTGGGCTGCCTGATGAGTATTATGAGCCGGACAACATAGAGAAAAGCTATCAGGATGGTGTTTGGTATGAGGCCGACAGAGATTTACCAGAGCATCATCGGCGATACAACGATTTTCTTTCTGTGCGGGAACAATTTGGAAAGGTTGATACTCTTCGTATTGGTGAGGCCACACCAACCGGGACAAGGGTAGTAGTTAATACTATTGTAAGCAGTGATGAGAATGTTTTTCTTGTACAGGTTGGAATTGAGGAGTTTAGGGATACAGATGCAGGTTATCCGTTTGGTTTTCCATTTACACTAGCTGAAGATTATGAGTGTAATCTAGCAGAGTTGACGTGCACTGAGACTGACATTTTGAAAAAAGCCGATGCGTATATGGCCACTAATGATGTAACTTCCGAGACTAGTCTCGTGTTTACCTTTTGGCATTTTTGGAATAGGGAAGGCAATAATCTCATTGGCTATCGTTCGGGGGAAGGGGCTAGTCCTGACGTAATCTATATGTACTATCCGTTGCGTGGGGAGCACATAGAGACAGGCGGTGAAGGTACGAGAGGACTTGATTTTAGTCCCTCAATGCAGAGGATGATGATTATAGACGCAGGGGGGATGATTACGACATATGATATACGGAATGATTTTACCCAGCTTCAGAAGGCTAGCTCATCAAATCTGAAGGAATTTTTTGAATATCCTTACAGCGACTACAGTGCTCCGCTTAGTAGCTACAGGAAAATTTGGTCACAAGATGAGGGAGTAGTATATTTTGTTGACCCAAGACAAGGCCAGTCATCTGAAGTACGCATATTTTCACATCAAATAGACACAGGTGTTACGGATAGGCTTATAGATGCTACCCCCCTATATGAATTGCCCAGGGCTCACGCCCAGAGTATTGAGGATGTGCAACTTCAGCCGATTGGACCTGAGTTGTCACGAAGTGGTCGCTATCTTCACTATTATCTCTGGCCAGTTGGTCGGTCTCACGAAGAAACAGAAGTGACACACGTCATTATTGACATGTTTGATGAGAACAAGGCAAAGCAAATTACTTCTCAAAAACCGGAGAGTAATTGATACCGTAAACTTTTAGTGTGTAACCAATTTAAAACGGGACGGCGTGAAATGAGAATATCATTAACAATTAACGCCATCCCTTATGAAGAAACATACTACAGCTGTGCCCGAGCTGGCCAGCCAAAAAGAGCTCAACTAATTTTTACCCAATAACTTATTTATAGCGTCGAATCAACTCAGTAGTTTGGGTGTGAGAGTAGCCAGTCATTTTTCTAATGTAGGCCTTAACTACTCCCCGTTCTTTTTTAGTTAATCCCCAATAACAGGTAGCTCTAAGTAATTGTTCAATCCACGAGTAGGCTTCAGTTTTGTTAGTGGCCTTAAAACTTAAGAGTTTGGATGAGACTGGTTATTGACAAAAATAAGGGGATGGAGTAGGTTAGAGGCACGCACGACTAGACTTTGGGAATGCAGGTGCGGGAGTAGTTTTGTAGTATTCCCGGTTTGTGCGCGGGGTTTTTTTATGTAAGTAACTTAATAATCTTGGCTAAGCCACCGTCTTAAAATAACTTAACCATCTCTCGCCCACTATGCACCAATCTACAACTTTTCCTCAATCAATAAACATTCACTGTAGTTATACTACAGCTCATATTTCTCGCACTGTGCGCAGTACTAGCGCTGAGGCGCGTCGCATCGGAAAAGCTGTATCTTGGCACATATTGAACGAGATATGAATAAGTTATTTTAAGGCGGTGGCTAAAAACGACACGGTGGAGATTGAGGGGAAGGTAAGTGAGGCACTGCCAAATACTCAATTTAGAGTTGATTTGGATAGCGGGCAAGAAGTTATAGCTCATCTAAGCGGCAAAATGCGGATACACAGGATTAGGATATTGCCGGGAGATCGGGTAAAAGTGGCTTTATCCCCCTATGATTTAACGAAGGGTCGGATAGTGTTAAGAATGGAATAATAATGAAAGTACAAACATCGGTAAAAAAAATGTGTATGAAATGCCGAGTAATGCGTCGAAAAGGACGAGTGGTGGTGAGTTGTGAAAACCCAAAACATAAACAGAGACAAGGGTGATGTTAGTTTGTAGTGAGTAGATTTATAGTTAAAGATTATATATGCCGGTGAGAATTAGCGGGGTAAATTTACCAGAGAAGAAAAGAATCGTGATTGGGTTGACGAGCATTTATGGGATTGGTAAATCAGAAAGCCAGAAGATTTTGAAGCGAGTAAAAATTAGTGAAGAGGTGATGGTAAGAGATTTGAGTTCGAGCGAGGGTAAGGATTTGCGCGATTTCATTGAAAATAATGTAAAAGTTGAAGGAGACTTGCGGCGAGAGGTGGCCACGAATATTAAGCATATGAAGGACGTGGGGACTTATCGGGGATTGAGACACACCAGAAATTTACCAGTGAGAGGACAGAGGACGAAGACGAACTCAAGGACGGTGCGGGGTAACGTGCGCCGGACGGCCGGCAGCGGCAGAAGGTCGGCTAGCGAGAAAACATAAAGGTTAATTGAAATCAGTAGGGATTATGGCTACTACAAGTGTCAAAAAAAAGAAAAAGATTCGGCAGAAAGTGCGGCAGGGGAAGATTTATATTCAAGCTACGTACAACAATACAATTATATCGGTAACGGATTTGAAGGGGAACGTGATTGCCCAAAGCAGTGCCGGCCGAGTTGGTTTTAGCGGCACCAGAAAAGCTACTCCGTACGCGGCCCAGCAGGCAGTGGCTGATGTGGTAGAGAAAGTGAAGCCTTATGGGCTGGAAGAGGCGGCGGTGTATGTGAAAGGTATTGGCGGATCGAGAGAAGCGGCTATTAGATCATTAAATGTGGGCGGGTTGTCACTGTCTACTATAAAGGACATTACCCCAATTCCTCATAATGGGGTGAGAGCGCCTAAAAAAAGGAGGGTCTAATATGCCAGGCGCAGGTGGACAACAAAACCAACAGAGAGGGCGGCGAAAGCGGCAAAGCGGGCCGTACGGAATTCAGCTGGCGGAGAAGCAGAACCTAAAAAAGATTTATGGAGTGCGGGAGGAGCAATTAAAGAAATATTATAAAGAGGCAAAAAGAAGCGACGTGGAAACAGGACCAAAATTAATTAAAATATTGGAAGGGCGTTTAGATAATAGTATTTATAGAGCGGGAATAGCAGATACCAGACCACAGGCCAGGCAAATGGCCAGCCATAAGATATTCCTGGTAAATGGGCGGGTAACTAATATACCTTCTTATAGGTTGAAGAAAGGAGATATGGTGCAGGTGAAGGCAAGCAAGCAGAAGCAGTCGTTATTCGCGAATTTCGAGAAAAAGATGCAAAACGCGCAAATACCGGACTGGCTGGAAGTGGATACAAAAGAATTCGGATTTAGAGTAACGGGAGAGCCGGATGAGAAAGAGGTAGGAATTGGGGTAGAGATTCAGGCGGTGGTAGAGTTATTAGCGCGTTAAATTTATAAACTAAATTGAGATTATGTTAGAACCAATTTATTTACCAGAAAATATATCTATTGAAGAAGAAAAGGATAACGAGGCGACGTTTGCTATATATCCTTATTTCCCGGGTTACGGCCCGACGATTGGCAATGCGTTACGTCGAGTATTGTTGTCATCTTTGCCGGGGGCGGCGATTACACATGTGAAGATTGAGGGGGAGGATCATGAATTTACGGCGGTGGAGGGAATTAAGGAGGATTTAGTGACACTTATTTTAAATCTGAAGAAAATTCGTTTAGCTGTGGAAAGCGAGGATCCGGTGGAGATTGCATTAAGGGTTAAAGGAGAAAAGAGGGTAACTGCTCGAGATTTTGATTTGCCGCCGGAAGTCAGCATCACAAATCCCGAGGCTCCGTTGGTGACGTTGACGGAAGAGAAAGCGGAATTGGAGTTGCGGTGTGTAGTGGAGCAGGGACGAGGTTATGTGCCTTCGGAAGCGCGCGAGGATGAGCAGAGAGAAATTGGCATGATCGCTTTGGACTCGGTGTTTACGCCGGTGGAGAGAGTAAGTTTTAAGGTCGAGAATGTCAGAGTGGGGCAGGATACTGATTATCATAAGTTGATCATGACTATTGCCACGGATGGCACGATTACGCCTAAAGAGGCTTTAAATCAAGCGGCTTCGATATTGACTGATCACTTTAAGGAACTAACCGGAGATTTTGAAAAATTACTAACAGCGGATCGGCCGGAGGAAGTACCAGAGGAAACTACAATGGAAGAGGAAGATAAACAACCGGAGAACACGTTGAATCTATTGCAGCTGCCGTCACGAGTTCATAATGCCTTGGAGCGGGTGGGTATTACCACAGTGGAACAAGTGCTGGGATTGAACGAGGAGCAGATTCAGGATATTCCGGGATTGGGAGAGAAGGCGATTCAGGATATTATGGCCTCGCGGGAAAGATTCACGGCGGAACTGGAAAATGAGGGGACACAAGGGAATGAATTAGACACTGTGCAAAAATAACTTAATCATCTCTCGCCCCCTATGCACCAATCTACAATTTTTCCTCAATCAATAAACATTCACTGTAGTTATACTACAGCTCATATTTCTCTCATTTGGAAAAACTGTATCTCGGTACATATTGAACGAGATATGAATAAGTTATTTTTGCGCAGTGTCTTAGCAAATAAGGTATGAAGCATAAGAGATCAGGTCGAACATTAGGCAAAAAACCCCAGCGGCGGAAGGCTTTACTGAAGAACTTAACGGGAAATTTGCTGGAGCATGGGGCGATTGTGATAACTCAAGGCAAGGCCAAAGAGCTGAAACGACACGTGGATAAATTATTAACGGTGGCGGGCAGGGAAAACTCTTTGCATCAAAGAAGATTATTAATGCGTAAAGTATCACAAAAAAAGACCGTGGATGATTTGCAAGAACGGGCAGTTAAAAAGGCGGCCGGCAGTCGGATAAGGCTGACCAATATGCCGACCCAGCGAAGCGATGGGGCCAAGATGACGCGGATTGAATTGATAAAATAGGATAATGGATAAAAAAGACGCTCAACAGAACATGGATGGAGAGTGGCATCAAATTGACGCCAAAGAAAGGGTGCTGGGAAGATTAGCTACGCAAACAGCCAGTTTATTGTTGGGTAAACATAGAATTGACAGTGAGGCCAATCAGGCGGCGCCGGTTTATGTGGTAATTACAAATACCGATCAAGTGGTGTTAACGGGCAAGAAGGAATTACAGAAAATCTATTATCGCCATTCGGGGTACCCGGGCGGATTAAAGGAAAGAACAGCGGCGGAACAGCGGCGTCGGGATTCAAGAAAGATGGTGCGGGACGCGGTGTCGGGGATGCTGCCGAAGAATAAGCTAAGAGATAAACGACTGGCGCATTTGAAATTATACGCGGGAGAAGAGCACGCGCACCAGGCGCAAATAACCAGATCATTGAAAAAGTAATTTCATGAGCAAGCAGGATCAAGATAAATGGTATGGATTAGGGCGGCGGAAATCAGCGATTGCCAAAGTTTTGTTATCAGGGGAATTCAAGGAGCACGCCATAAATGGATTGAAACTGGATGTATATTTTACTACTGTCGGGCAGAGGCAGGCGGCCGTCAGCCCGCTTAAGTTGACTGGACAGGAGGAGATTTTAGCAATGAAGGTTAAGGTGCTGGGCGGAGGAAAACAATCACAAGCGGAGGCGGTAAAATTGGGCGCGGCTAGAGCTTTATTGAAAATTAATCCGGAATGGCGAAAGCAACTGAAGGTGGCCAGGCATTTAACCCGAGATCCCAGAGTAAAGGAGCGGAAGAAATTTGGTCTGAAGCGGGCGAGAAGAGCACCGCAGTTTTCAAAGAGGTAAGAGCGATGCCAATCCGCTAATCGCAGGCGAATGACGCTAATGCGGTGGAGCGATGCTAATCTACGTTAGAGCCCGTTAAATAACCTCTTGCCGACTGGCCTCTTGGCACTAGCACTGTGGTGCGTCGGCCGGGCGTCGGCACTAGCACTGCGGTGCGTCGCAATTTCCATGGACCTGGCTCAAAAATCCGTAAAACTCGTCGAAGTAATAGTATTATTTCTCCTCATTTTACAAATTTTTGATCTCAGGCCATGAAAATTTCGTTACGACAATGGGTTATTTAACGGGCTCTTAGTTTAAAAGCCAAGGAAATTTTCCTGGGGGATAATTAATTCGGTTGACACCAGATCAATTGAGTTTGATTGCTGTTTGAGGTAGAGAAGAATGGATCCGCCGCCGCCAACGGTAATGCTACTGGAACCCAGATTGGTGGTATCGACACTGTAAGTGAGAGGACGGTCCCGTGGGTCGATTTCGGATATTATAATTTCATCGTTAGTTTGATAAATGAGATGGCGCCCCCCGGCAAACCATTGAGGATCGCGAATAGGGCTGGATAGACGGGTGATGAGTTTGAGTTCACGCAAAGGAAGATAATCGACGCGCTCGTCGCCGGCATTGAAGACATATAAGGAGCGATCATCGGTTTGGACATAGATTAATTTTTCATCGGGCGACCAACCGAGGCCCAGGGCGTTAGGGGCCACCGGCACCAGCTCTGATTTATCAATGATAAACAGGGATTGGTCGGACAGCAGTAAAGCTATTTGGTCGCCGGGGGTAACATAAAGTTTAGTAATATCGGCTAGAGTATCGATGGCCAGTTGGTTTAGTTTGACACCTTGCAAATTGCGAACCTCGATGTAGCGGGGATCGGTGATGGTATAAATATAACGAGAACTGACGGCAAATAAATTAATATCGCCAGCGAGAACCTGGCGGTTATTGGTGGGAAAATGATAAGCCACTAATTGTTTTTGGTTATCCAAATATAGAAGCCGGCCGGGCACACGCTGGTCCCAGGTGATATTGGAGGTATTGGCTAGAGAAGGCAAGGAAATTGGGCGGGGGTTTAATTGGCCGACGTTTATAGCCTGGACACCTAGCTTGCTGATAACCAAGAGAAAATTACTGTCGGGAGACCAGAGTAATTGTTCAATGTTGGGGCGCAAAGTGAAGGTGGATAAAATGGAAGCGCCTTCGTCATCTAATATGTGTAAGCGATCAGCGGAGGTTAGAGCGGCGATTAGAGAGCGGTTGGGAGCCAGGGAGAAGCGCTTGATGTCCTGAATGATAGTCTCTCGAATCGGGTTGGCAGGAAACAAAATAATGTCGCGAAGTTCACTGACGGTGGCGGGGTTAATGGTGATATTTTTTTGCCAGGGAAGGTAGCCGGTTTTAGAAACGGTAATGTCGATCACGCCTGGGTTAAGATTGGGGATGGATTGAGGAGTAGTGCCCTGGGGTTTCTGGTTTACAGTTATCTCGGCCCGGCGGGGATTGCTGTCAACTAAAACTACGCCGACCGGCAGGGGTGGATCGGATATGGGGGTTAATCGATAGCCCATGGCGTAAAATACCAGGAGAGGAGCCAGCCCTAAAAAGAAGGCTATAGAAACAAATAGAAGGACTTGGCGAATGGCTTTATTCATATGATTATGGCGGCACTATGCACGATGGGGAGAGAAATGTCTAGTGCCGGTTAAGCCGAGACGAATGAATTTAATTCAGTAATTTCCCTGCGTTGCTCGGGCGGCCCCAAGTTGCAAGCAACTTGGAGGCAGCCCTGACATTAAGGATTCCCGTGCCGCGCACTATACTGAATTAAATTCATTCGTCTCGGCTATATATTGAACATGTGTGGCACTAGACATGTGATGAGGGGAAAAAGTATGACGACGGGACTTGTCACGGCGGGTTCTTTCCAGGCCCTGCGTACAGTTCCGGTTTCCCCACTTAGGTTAAGGCCCCACGGAATTCCTTACCATAGGACATGACCTCTGAGGAGGCTTTCGGGCTGGAATTCTTCCCGCCGTGCCACTCCGCTGGGCCTTATGGGAATTTTCATGCGAATGGGGAATTACTGATTAGGCACGTCATTTCAGGGGGAGATGGTAACCGTGCTCACCAGTACGGCGGGCGGTAATAATGCTAGAGCTAGATAAATGGGCTCACAGGTCGTCTAGGGTCTATTCCAACACCTGGTGTTGGAATGAGGTGTAGAGGGCGTTAGGGGTAATGTAAAGGTAATGTAAAGGATTATCCTTATGATACTTATGATATATTATAGCGGTGATTTATATTAAGGTTTGTTAAAATGGCTGCCGGCTGGAAAAGAGTAGTGGTGTCCGTCCGGCGGCTCCTAATTCTTAAGAAATAGGGAAGAAAAAGGCGGCCTCGGTGAGGCCGCATATCAGTATCTTACTCGTATGATACTGTGCGTGGGCGATAGGGTCAACACCCCGCCAAGAAAAAATATCGAAGTCAACCACGGGACCGTGATGAACGAGAAGGTAAGAGAGGCGCAAATATTACCTCTAAACTTGGTAGCTTCACCAAGCCACCATGAGTATCCTGCAAGCCGTTTGTCTGATGGTGAAACTTAAAAGTCCCCGATTTAACCCCGCCACCAGTCCCAGAGGTTATTGATGCGGCGGCACCGCAACCTACCTTCGGACACTTCACCCTGAAGCCATACCTGTTCATCAAGGCTTGAAGAGCCTTGGCTACTTCTTTGCTCTCATCAAGGCTGGCAAACCGCTGACCTACGAGGCCTTTCTTTTCATCAGGACCAAGCCAATCGAACAACACCTGAAGCTTATCCCGGAAAGGATTATCCACATCATCGATCACTAGAGATGGGTCTCCCAGCCTGATTATTGCGTGGACCTCTTCTTCCCCGGTCATCGGTTTGATCTGTTTCAAGAAGGTGAGCAGGCGTCTGGCGTTGTTCCGCGGCAGTTTTTCCATAGAACTTCTGAAATCCGTCAATAATTGAGACATTTTTTGTCCTCCTGTTTTGTTGTTTCTGGACAGGGACGGTATGCGTCGTAGAGTCCTCGGTTTTTACAATGGAGCACGGATGGGGGGGATATCAAGTTTTTTCAGATATCCACAGCCAACCGGCCGTCTACACGCTCAACTATAGTCAGTTTTCCAAGTTTGGTGCGTGCGCTGTGTCTGACAAACCCGCCAAATGAGTCACGATGCTGATGAATTAAGAATCCTCCTGCAGCACAGGTACTCTTTCCCTGCCAACATGGGGCCGATGGTGCCCGGTGACAATCTGGGTTGGGACAAGAAAGGCCCCAACCACGATCTTTCAAAACTTCCTTAAGACTATTAGTTAGAGCTTTTGTGACGCGGTCACTTTCCAGTTTTCGTAACTCCCGTTGGGCTTGCTGGCGAGCCTTGGCTCCGCTACCCGTGATCTTGTCGATGGCGGAGAAAACTCCTGCCTGGGTGGGAGTAAGTTCTTTGGGCGGCACTGACCGTTTCGGCTCCGTTTTGACGCTAAATTCGGCCAGAGCTTCACTTACAGCTGTCTTTACCTGCGCGGCGATCTCCGTTCTGATGAAAGTTTTCAGCTCATCGAAGTATCGTGAAAGATCAGATGATTTGTCAGACATGTTCAGGTCCTCGAATGCGTATTTTATTGGTAATGTGAATGTAAACCGGCAAGGTTCACTTGGATAAAGTAAATGTTAAATGATAATATGTCAAGGTTGACGGGGTTGGTTTAATCTTGTATACTGCCTATGTTATGTCAAAGTTTGTAATTCGGGGCGGGAAGCCATTGGCAGGAACAATTAGGGTAAATGGCTCAAAGAATGCGGCTCTGCCTATGATCGCGGCTAGTTTGCTGACTAAAGAAAAAGTAAGAATTAGTAATGTGCCGGAGATCGTGGATGTGATGAATCAGATGGAGATTGCTAAATCTGTGGGTGCCAGATGTGAATTTGATGAAGGGAGAGTGACTATTGAGGCTAAAAATATTACCCAGGATGAGATGGCGGATGAGATCGCCGGCAAATTGCGGGGGTCTGTATTGTTTATGGGAGCGCTATTGGGACGGTGCAAAAAAATAACTATGCCGCAACCGGGCGGGGATATTATTGGAGCCAGGCCGATTGACGTGCATCTGGATGCTTTTGAACAGCTGGGGGCGAAAATCAGCCATGAAGGCAACTTGATTAAGATTGATGGATCGGAAATGAAAGCATCTCGGGTGGTGCTGGGGGAATTTTCAGTGACGGCGACGGAAAACGTGATGATGGCGGTGGCCACTTTACCGGGTAAGACTACTATTGAAATCGCGGCGGGAGAGCCGCACATCGCGGCGATGGCTAATTTGTTAAACGCCATGGGAGCTAAAGTTTCGGGGGCGGGAACACATACTCT
>QIFI01000009.1 GCA_003229735.1 Candidatus Anderseniibacteriota bacterium
GGGCATATGATAGGGAGAGGGTTAGGGAGAGGGTAAAAATAATATGTTTATAACATCCGCGTAACCCTCATCCCCCCGCCCTTCTCCCTATGAATAGGGAGAAGGGAGAGCGCCCTTAACCAGTGGGCAATTACAATTCACTGTGCGGGACTGATTCATTTTTATGAGAAGAGGCCTAACACTTTTGACTTTTAACCTGTATTTTTGCCTTTCGCCTTTTAACTTTGCAACCCACAATACTCGCACTCCCCACACGACTCACTCTCTAAAAACTTCAAACTCTTTATCTCACCCCACACCCTCTCAATAGTTTCTTTCAATTCCATTACTTCCCTGTCTTTAATCTCATATCGCCGCTTCACGAATTTCCCCGTCCTTCGGCTCTTCTGCACAAAATCCAGCTCTCCAGCCGCCATCCGATAATCAAACCTCGGCGATTCATCGCCCAACAGCTTATAAAACACCAATTGCCGATAGTATGAACCATCCGGCCGCCATTTTTTCCCAACACTGTCCGGATTTCCTGTCTTGTAATCAACTACTGTTATTTCTCGACCATTTTGAGGCAACTCCACCTTATCCACTTTCCCGGTTAAAGGTAGTCCCGCCACCTGTACTCCATGAGTCTTAAAATTATACTCCAGCAAAGTCTTCGCTGTCATCGTATCACTATAATTCACAAAATATTTTTTCAGCGCCTCTACCCCCATCAGCTCCATATCCTTTTTCTCTCCGGCAGTCAGAAGCTCCCGTTTCAAATACGCTTTGAACCTGGCCGCTAAATATTCTCCGCCTACACTTTCTCCATCATTTAACTTGTTAAACAAATCCCGCAAAGCATTATGTACCACCGTCCCATATATCAAAGGTAGAGTTTTAGCCGATGGTACTCTCAAAAGATTCCGATAATACCACAGCCGCGGACACTCCAGGTAATTATTCAAATGCGTCACGCTCATCACATAATTTTTTAGTTGACCCTTAAGCCACACTTTTACTTCCTCGCTCGTCACCACAGCTTTAGACTCTTGCCGAACTCCCCTCAATCTTTTGACCGTCTGATCTTCCGATTCAATCAGCTCCACTTGTTTCATTAAAGCTCCCGGTATCTCATTCAAGAATACCGATGGTACTTGTTCCCTCCCTGTTTCACCCTGCCTGGTATGAGTCAAATAAATTCTGTCCTTGGCCCGCGTTAACGCCACATAGAATAGTCGCCGCTCATCTTCATTAAACTGCTGTCCCACTATCGCATCGTGTGCTAACAGCCCCGCCGGAATTAACATCTGCCGCCGTTCCCGCAAATTTCCCCAATGTTTATCATTACTCCGCGCTATAAACACTTGTTCAAACTCCAATCCTTTAGCTCTATGCGCCGTCATTAATCTCACCGCCCGCGTCTGTGTCTGCCATCTTTCTGCCATCAGAGACAAGCCATTTTCATCTAACAGCTTCAGCCGCAACAATAATTTCTCCACTGTTAAATCAGGATCCACCTGATTCAACCTTTTCACTTCATTAAATAGGGAAGTAATACTATTCAGTACCGGCAACTCATCCGGCCTATCTAATATCACGCTAAGCATCCCCGATTCCTGAAGCACTGCGTCAAATAAATGTTGCAAAGTATGATTTCTGGCCGTTACCCGCCAGGTCGCTATTCTATTTATCATAGCCAGCCACTCGTCCACCCGCTTTACTCCCGCTTCTTTAAGCCGCCCGGCATCACTTATCACTTCCACCAGTTTCCGATTATCAGCTCCTGCTTTATACAACACCTTCATCACCTCTAATGGCTCAAGCCTTAACCAGTCATAATGCACTACCTCCGCCAGCAAATAGTCATGCTTTTCATCCGCCACTAATTGCATTAATGTCAAGAGTTGCCTAACTCGCCTATTTATGAGCACATTCTCTCCTGCTTCCAGTCTTACCGGCACCCCTTGATGCAGCATCAAATCCAGCAGACTCTCCACATCCCGATTAAACCGATACAGCACTACTATCTCCTCTGCCGCCACCCCCGCCGCTAACAACTCCTTTATCTTCTGTACTATAAAATAGTCCTCCTCTGCCACTGTATCAAACACATATTGCTCCAGCAGTTCCTCTTTCCCTTCTCTAACCGCCACCAAATCATCCGTTATACTTTTTACATACTTGGTCACTGATTCTGTATTATTGCTTATCACTCCCGCCGCCGCATCTAACACCGTCTGCTTGCTCCGATAATTGCTCTTCAACGACACAATCTTAACTTGCTCCTTATGCCGCTCATAAAAATTCATCAGGTTTTCTAGTGATGCCCCTTGAAATCTGAAAACTGACTGCTTGTCGTCACCCACCACAAACACATTCGGCGCCTCATCAAAACTTCCCAGCAGTCGCACTACCTCATTTTGCGCCCCATTAGTATCCTGCCACTCATCCACCAGCACATATTGGTATTGCTCCTGATATTCCGCCAGCAACGCGTCATCTTCTCGCCACTTCAACACTACCTGCATAATCATATCTTCATAGTCGTACCTGCCAACTGACGATAACTCCTGCTGATAGACCGCATATATTTTCTGTAAAGCCGCTTGCTTGGGCAATTGCTTCATCGCTTTTTCATACATCCTCTTCAGGTCATTCTTAAGCTTGGTTCTAAGTTTTCCCGCCTCTCTCTCTCCCTCCGCCGCCTTCACTTCCGCCGCGTAGTCCGCCAATATTTTCCGATACGGCACCCAAGCCGTCCCATATTTCCCAACCTCCGCCCGCTTACCCAATTCAATCATCAACTCTTCACTCACTTCATTAGTCCTGGCCTTGGGCTTTAGCCCAAAAAATTCATTCAGCGGTTCAGCCAAATCTTTTATCATCCTCTCCACCTGTATCAGCAACGTCTTAAATTCTTCCGGTGATACATCCTCTTTCTTAAGTGACTGCACCGCCGACATAATATCCTTCAGCCACATATACGGACTACCCAGTGGTTTCAATACTCCCATCCCGGACAATTCATCCAGCAATTTTCTAAATAGTTCAATCCTCTCAATATCAGTCAACGCCTGCCACTCTTTAGCTAAAGCAAAATGCTCCGGATGCTCCTGAACCACATCATTGCCAAACGAATGAAAAGTATAAATCCTCACGTAATAAGCCGCCTCGCCAATTAGCTGAATCAACCTTTGCCGCATAGCCACCGCCGCCGACTCGGTAAAAGTTAAGCACAATATATTCCACGGATCTAAATCAGTCCGCCGTAAAATATTCCCGATCCGCATCGCCAGCACCTGCGTCTTGCCTGTTCCTGGCCCGGCCAAAACCATCACCGGCCCTTCTATGGCATCCACCGCCTGCTTCTGCTCATCATTCAGCTGTTGATACAACTCCTCAAACCCCACCTCCACCTTAATTTTTTCAGTCACTGATTTCTCCATATTATTCACCGTAAGTCTTTTCATTTGAAGCGCCAGCTCTATACACCAACCACCCCCCAATCACCAACAACGGCACCGTATACCACTGCCCGACATACAATCCCCACCACAATCCCAGCGGTTGTTCTCGCCCATATTCTATCCCAAACCTCAACAAACTATAAGTGATTAAGAAAACCCCCAGCACTTTTCCCATCTTGGCCGCGCCCGCTCTTTGCAAATACCAATAAGTAATTCCGCCCACCGCTAAATCTTTTATTACCGCCAGCATCCCCCACGTTTCATTTATAAAAATTTCCTGATTAATCACATTTCCCAATCTACCCGCCGCCAGCCCCAAAGCCGCCGGCACCGCCAACACGTCCAATAAAGATAATAATGATATATTTAGTCTCTTGCTCACTATCCACATCGCTATCCCCACTCCAATAAAACCGCCATGCGAAGCCATTCCGCCTTGCCATAAATAAAAAATCTCTATCGGCCGCTCCATAAAATATCTCACGTCATACAACAACACATACCCCAGCCTGCCTCCCACCAATACCCCGCCCATCCCCCAGGTCACCACGCTAAGCCAGCCGTCCGCCGACAACTTTAGCCCCCGATATTTTGATAGTTTCGGCAGCCACCACCAGGCCAGCAAAAAAGCTAACAAATACAGCAATCCGTACCACCGAATCGTAAAATGTCCCGCCTGCAAAAAAATTTCTCTCTCCGGGAATAAAGCTAGCGCCATCATTATCTTCAGCCTGCCCTAAACTAAACAGAAAAAAAAGGCGATTAAACTTAATCGCCCATGCCCCTTTTCTATATCCCTCCAGATATCTTTACCCAAAACAGCATTTGTAAAATTCAAGTAACTTCTCATCCAAGCTATCGTGAGCCACCAGTCTTCCGCCTTTTTTCATGGCTGTGCCCCGATGATCCGCTCTAATCAAACAAAAAGCTTGATCTCGGGAACTCCATACCACCAATATCTTCGTTCCTTCCTTGTCGTATAACATCAGACCTGAAGCCCAGCACCTTATCGCCCATAATCTCCGCACCACTTTTGGCTCCGATAAACCCGTTACCCTGAACACATATGAAACGAATCGCCCGCACGGGACACTTTTGACAACTTTGGCAGAAATAGAAGACATATGCTACCCCTTGGTAAAGATGAATCTTTAAAAAAACCAACGAGAATACCCCTTCTCTGCTCAGCTTGCGCCGCTAGGCAATACCCAAAGCTTTATCAAAAGTCGCCCGCGATGCCTCCATCACCTTATGGCCATTCACCTGATTAGCAAACGCCAGTCTAGGTTTCCCATCCATCACGACCACTGCCACCCAGTCGGTGTGTGCAATGCTCTTTCGTGAAATTGGACACCGAACCCCGGCAAAACGATGCCTCATTTCTTGTGGTTTTAATACTCCCTGATACATTCGCCCATAGCACGCCGTCTGAATCTGCTGTCTCATCACTAAACTCCTTCTAAATACACCTCCCTGCTATCCATGAATCCCGCACTAGCTTCCGGCTGTGAAGGAACAAACAAGTCCAAAAGACCCTCAAAAAATACTGCTTCCGGCAGTAAATGTCAACTTTTTTTGACAAATTTTCCAATCCTGTTCCTAACTCTGTTTGTTATAAACCACTCTGGTCGGATATGCCATCTCGATCCCTTCCTCTTCAAATGCCTCCTTTATCGCGAATAATATCGCCTGATGAGTATCCATGTATACCTCATATTTCTTATCCTGCACAAAATAAACTATCTCAAAGTTAAGCGCCCAATCATCAAACGCCTCGAAATGCATCCGATCAAACCGCACTTTGTCATGACCCCCAATTATTTCTTTCACAATTTCCGGGATCTTCTTCAACTTCTCCGATGAAGTCTCATAAACCACTCCCAATTTAAACAACTTCCGCCGCTCCGATAATCTACCAAAGTTTCTTAGTGTCGCCGACGTCAGCTCATTATTCGAAGCCACAATCTCTTCACCGGTCACGGATTTAATCCTGGTGGTCTTAATCCCAATCTTCTGCACCGTCCCTTTAAATTCTCCCATGGTCACAAAATCACCGGGGGAAAACGGCTTATCAAAATATATGGCCATCGAACTAAACAAATCGCCCAATACATTCTGCGCCGCCAGCGCCACCGCGATACCGCCAATCCCCAGCCCCGCCACCAGCGAATTTACGTTCACTCCGATATTGGATAGCACGAACAATAACCCTATCGTCCATAAAATAATACTCGTCAAATTATGAATAATGTGAATTATCGATTCGGCACTGCGTTCATTTGTTTTGGTTATCCGCCGCCCCACATACATATCAATAAATATCTGAATTGACTGCACCGTCTGATAAGTAATCCAGGTAATTAGAATCACCCTCACCGCCGTCTCCGCCACCCCCTCAATATTCAAATACAGCAAGGCCGCGTAAAAAGCCACGAACATATAAAACGGAGGCTTGATTTTTTTTACCATCGCTATCAAGGCGTCATCCAATTCCGTCTTGGTTTTAGCTACGAATTTTTCGGTCAGCTTAACCAGCACTTTCTGCAAAACCGCGAACACCAGCGTTAATATTACAAATACTCCCACCGCCCAGACATAATCCATCCCTGAATTCCCCCACTTCTCATATTCATTTAATCTGTCTAAACTCATAACTTTAATATACACCAACATTTGCCCTGAAAGTAAATTACTGATTACTAGTTACTGTTTACTAGTTACTAGTAACTGGATACCATTCAAACATGCTTCTTCTTATCGATATCGGCGCCACTAATACTCGTCTGGCCACCTCCATTGACGCTCAAACTATATCCGACCCCATCATCTTCAAAACACCTGACATCTTCCATGCCGCCCTCAAGCAAATCGTCCAGCATCTAAAAATTCTAACCAGCCATCATATTATTGAAGCCACCATCGTCGGTATCCCCGGCGTCCTGGATCAGGCCGGTCAAACTCTGCGCAATTCACCTAATCTCCAACCCTGGATTAATGAACCAATCACCAAAGAACTGGAAATAATTACCAATGGCCGCGTCTATTTAGTGAACGATTCAGATCTAGCCGGTCTCGGAGAATCCAACTTCGGCGCCGGGAAAGACTATGACATTATTGCCTACTTAACCATCAGCACCGGCATCGGCGGCACCCGCATAGTTGACAAACAAATAGACCGCCATGCTCTCGGCTTTGAACCCGGCCACCAGATCATCGATGTCTCCGGCCAGCTATGTCCGGAATGTCCCAAGCCCACCTCTCTGGAACACCTCATTGGCGGTGCCCATATCGAACAGCGCTACCACCAAAAACCGGAAGACATCGACGACCCTAACGTTTGGATTAAGCTGGCCGAATACCTGGCCATCGGCTTGAATAATGTCATAGTCTTTTGGTCACCCGACGTGATTATTCTGGGCGGCCCCATGATGAATGATATCCCTATCGATCATGTCAAAAGCCATCTCAAAAAAAACCTTCAAGTGATACCTGTCGCGCCCGCCGTCTTCCCCGCCGCCCTCGGCCAATCCAAGGCCCTATACGGCGGCCTAGCTTACTTCAATCAGCTTAGCAGCTCTCATCCAAAATCTGGCCCATACAAATAACAGAATCGAAGTTAACGCCGACAGTAAACAAAACTGACAATATGCCTCGATTACAAATGCCATTAACCCCACTAAAATAACCGAGGCCCCTAACCCCAACCAAGTCAACTGTCCGGCCAGATAAGCCCATCTGATATTTTTGGTATCAGCGTAAAGCACACCCAGCCCCACCAGCGTCAGATAATATCCCGCTCCCAATAATGCCACCGGCACCGGACCAATAGCCGCGTACTTACTGCCTAGCACCTGATCACACCCATGAATAATCGAGCAATCAGGCACCTCTCCTCGCCAATGCTCCACTGCTAAATAAGTAGCGTCAGCAAAACCTACTAACGCCAATAATATAAAAACTCCCACCCACCATTTATTTTGCCGCTTCAACAATAATCGATTTAAAATCATCCAACGTCGCGTACCCCTCCATCTTTTCACCATTCAGGAAAAAGGTCGGTGTAGAATTCACTCCCGACTTCATCCCGCTATCATAATGAGCTTGCACCCGATCCACGACCTCATCATTCTGCATTTGCTCTTTATATTTACCAACATCCAGTCCCAGCTCCTCGGCATATCCGATAAATACTTCTTCTACGCTCTTTAACCCCACCCACTCCCCCTGTCTGACATACAGCAAATCATGCATCTCCCAGAACTTGCCCTGTTTTCCCGCCGCCTCCGCCGCCTCCGCCGCCGCTCGAGCATGATTATGACTGCTCAACGGAAAATGACGATACACTATCTTTATTTTATCTCCCAATTCCTCCCCTATTTGTTTAACAACCGGCTGAAATTGAGCGCAGGCCGGACACTGAAAATCTCCATATTCTATTAATTCTACCGCCGCCTCTTTATTTCCTTTTATCCAGTCGTCTTCTCTCACCGCTAATGTCAAAGTAGGATTGACGCTCTCATCCCCGCCGTTTCTCCCCCCTAATCGTATTGCTCCGAATATTATCACTCCCACTACCGCCACGGCCACTCCCCATATCCGTATCCGCTTCCGTTTTTGATCTCTTATTTCTGTCTCTCGAGCCCTCTGCTTATCCTGCCTGCGCAACTGCTTACGCTCGGCTTTAGTCATATCATCATCAGATGATATACTTTTCTCCTCCGCTCCTTTCTGGTCAATATTAGTCATCCATATATTTATGTAAGTAAAACAAAAAAATAGCAACCCTTAGGCGCCGCCGCTAAATAATCTTTCCGCTACAAATAATTCAGGATCTGATCATAATTGATAAATCCGGTAATCTTAAAAAAGAATGCCACCCATAACCCCAAACTATTATTGAACACCAGCACTCCTAAAAATATTAGAAAGATTCCACCCACCCCGGATACCGCCGGTAATACTTTGTTAATCGCCTGCATCCTCTGCGCGAAGTATCCAATGCCCGCCGCTAAAGCCAAAAAAGGTATCGCCAACCCCAGAGAAAACACTGCCAGCAGTACCATACCCTGTCCCACCGTTGCCTCCGTTGCCGCCAGGGTTAAGATGGCTCCCAGTACCGGCCCCACGCAGGGCGTCCAGCCCACCGCGAATGCCGACCCAAAAACCACCGAGCTAAATGGCGTCCCCGGTTTTATTGAAGAACTCAATGGAATCCTTCTCTCTGATTGCAGTCGATCAAAAAACGGCACTTTGACATACTTAAGCCAGCTCCACCGATCCTGATAATACTTAGCCGCCATCTGCATCATAAATATCCCAAATATAATCACGAACACTCCGCCAATCCTGCTTAGCCAATCCCGATACGGCGTCAGCAATGAACCGGCCAAGCCCACCAAACTGCCCAGCGCGATAAACACCAGGCTAAATCCCATCACATAAAACAACCCATTAATAAACACTCCGCGCTTAACTCTGCCGGCCTTAGCCGGATCTTTTAAATCGTCCAATGACACCCCGCTAATGAAGCCCAAATAACCAGGCACTAAAGGCAAAGTGCAAGGAGCCAGAAAAGTCAATATGCCCGCAAAAAAAGCCGGAATGATAAGCTCAAGCATATTTAGAAAATCCCAAGTTCAAATCAATGGCTCAAAATCAAAAAGCCGTTTCGGTCATTTGGTTTTTGGATTTGATTTGTCATTTGGATTTTGGCATTAATCAATAAGCCGCTTTATCCTTTCTAAAATTTCCTCTCTCTTCATCGGCCCCCGCTTATGGAAATCAATCGTGCCGTCAGCTCTAACAAATAACGTTTCCGGCATAGCAAACCCCCCCATGGCCGTATAGAAAGAATCACTGGGATCAAGCAAAAACACTAAATCATCGCTCACTCCTATTTCGTCCGTAAATTTTTTCACTGTCGCCAAAGGTTCCGCCCGATCAATCGCGATTATTACTACTTCATCCTTAAGCTCCCGCTGTACCGCGGCAAAATCATCCAGTTCTTCCAGGCAAAACGGACACCAAACCGCCCAGGAATTAATCACCAGCGGCTTACCCGCGAAATCATCCAGACTAACCACTCTTCCTTCATAATCCTTCAACGCAAACTCCGGCACTTTGTCCCCCTCCCCTTCAACTTTTTCATTCGTCTCGTCAATATCCCCTATACCAACTTCATTACCCCTCAAAACCACCCACCCTCCAACTAGCACACTAATTACTACCGCTCCAACCAACACCCAAACCCCAGCCACGCCCTTGGTCATTTGGATTTTGTCATTTGTTTGTAATTTGGATTTTGTCATTTGGATTTTGAAGTCTACTTGTAGACTTCTGTATCTGGATACGCTCCCACCCAGCTAAACCAGAAATTCGGCACCGGGTTAACTCTCTTCAGCGTGCCGTCCGTCAACCTCTCAAACAATCTCACCGCGTCAATATCTGCTTCATACCTGGCCACCACTGTCCGACCGGCAAATTTATCCACTATTTCCCCTTTAGCTTTAATGGCCGGCGGCCAATATGCCTTAGTTAATTCCTGATTAGGATTATCCGGATCCGGCCACACCACTCCCAGCACAAAGTCTTTATTTTCTAATCTATCATCCCCCGAACCCTTGGAAAACAGCAGTGCCGAATTATCAGTATAATAATCCCCATAAGGATCACGCCCGTAAAAACGCGTTGCTCCGGTATCTTTGGATAAAACCTGCCCCGCCGGATTCAATTTTTTCCACTCTCCATACCTCATCTGGTCAGATGGTAAAACCTCAAGCTCCGTCCCCGTCATCTCCCCCACAATCGCCTCGCCCAAAATCTGCGACCACATGCTGTCCGTCTTCCGGTCATACATCACCAGATTCGAATTCCACAACTTCCCGGAGGTTCCAAATTCGACCGCCTCTCCTTTGACTGTTGGATCAAATACAATGCCCGCTAAACACAACGGACAATAGGTAATTAACACTCTCTGCTCCCCAAAAACATCATTCACTATCTCATGCCATACCAATATCTGGAAAGGATAAAATCTATCAATTCCCTGCCAGCTCACCGCTATCCCCGGCTCCCTATCATCCAAAAAATCCACCTGATTGACCGCCAAAAACTTTGGCTTATCAATCGAGGGAATACCATCTTTGGGCGGCCCTCCGCCCACAATATCGTCCAACGGCACACTGTGCCGAACTCCATCCGTTACCATAATCTCTTTAGTCACCCTACTGCCGATTAGCTTATTAGCCGGTGTCAATTTATCAGGTCTGATTATCTCTGACCCTCCACTATCTACCACTTGCCCATCCTCCACCACAATAGTTTCTAACTTAGCCTCTCCTTTCGGCAATCTCACTTGCCCGCCTGACCACCCAAAAAAAATCGCCGCTCCCAACCCCCCGACGATTCCCCCGCCAATTATCCAACTCTTCGATATCATATAAACAGTTAAGCAAATCCTTAAACAAGACTATACCGCGCCATTTCCCATAGTCAATAGAATTCAAAAAACACCTTAACCACACCAAACTTCACGTCAAACCTATACCAACCTACACCTGCGACACATCCCGCGGCACAAATAAATCAAACGTCCAATCAATCGCCACCTTAAACTTCTTCCGCCAGCTAAGTAATTTCATTAAATACACCGTTCGCCACAGCCACCAGGCAAACTTGCCGGTGAAAAACATCCCCTTAATCTCCGCCAGCGCCATCCACCTGCCCAATGACAACAAATCGCCCGCGTGCTGATACTCAAACGATCGCGCCGGTCGACCTTTTAACTGCGCCGCGATATTCCCCGCCACCCCCTTAGCCTGACTGGTCGCCACTTGCGCCAAAGCCGGTGCCGGCTTCTCTTGGCCATGATTTACAAACCTGGCCATATCACCCAGCGCGTATACGTTAGACCAATCTTTTAATTGCATAGCCTCATTCACTATCAGTCTCCCTTGGTCATCCGTTTCCGCCTCCGGCCATGTCGTTATCTGCCGCGGCTTGGTGCCCGCCACCCAAATCACTGTAGCCGTATCTATTTCCTCACCCGACCCTAACCTCACGGATTTCTCTTTCACTTCCTTAACTCTCTCATTTAATCTAATCTTCACTCCCCGCTGTCTTAACCTGCCGACAGCTTGAGATCTAAATGACTTCGGCATTCTGGGCAGCAGCTCCTTCCCGGCTTCTATCAAAATCACCTCCACTTCCTTTATTAATTCCCGGCCATATAGCTTCCCGAAGGTGTTAAAGAAAAAATCCGACATCTCGGCCGCCATCTCTACTCCCGTCGGTCCGCCCCCCACTACCACAAATCTCAACAGCTTTCGCCTGAACTGCCGATCTTTGACTTTTGAAGCCGCCTCAAACTGACCAATAAAATGATTTTTTATATCAATCGCGTCAGCCAATGTTTTTAAAGCTAATGCGTAAGATTCCGCTCCCGGCACTTGAAAATAATTTGTTGTCGACCCTAAAGCCAGCACCAGGTAGTCATAATCAATTTTCCCCTGGGTGGTATAGACTTCTCCCGCTCTCAAATCAACCCGGTCCACTTCAGCTAAATAAAAATCATTCATGCAGCACCCCAGCACCTGACGCAGGGGTTCAGTCACGATCGGAGCCGCCACGCTCCCGGTAGCCACTTCGTGCAGCAGCGGCGTAAACACAAAATAATTTTTCTGATTGATCAAATCCAGCTTAACTCCATCCTCTCCATGCAGATATTTATGTAAATAATGCCAGGTATAAGCGCCCCCAAACCCGCCGCCGGCTACTACTATTCGTTTCGAATCATCAGATTTATTTAACATACAAATGCCGGATACAAAAAGCCCCCGGGCCCGCCAGTCAATCAAAAAATATTATGGCTTTTTGCTTTCCCGCTCGATCAATTTAATTATTGTCTTAACCACCAGATTTTCACGCCTAATCGTATAACAAATCATTTGGCCGGATCTGGTTCTGCGCACTAATCCTGACATCTCCATAATTTTAAGCTGTTGCGAAGCCGCTGGCACCGAAATATTAAAAATCTTAGCCACTTCCGTCACGCATAAACCAGTCTGCCGCGTCAACAGCTTGAATATCCGATATCTACCAATATCGCTCAAAGCACTAAACACAACCGGCAGACTATCTTCATCTCTAGCCGCCTCATTTTTTATCTCTTTCACTTGCGCTTTAGTCAACATCGGTTATGTTCATTAAATCACTTAAGCAATACCTTAACTATACCTTAACTAAGCATGCTGTTATTATCTAACTATGTCAACTAATTCCAGCTCCACCACCCTTTCCCCTTATCAAACCTTCACCAGCACTCTCCGCGAAGTCGGCGCCAGCATGAACGCCCACCCGGATATTATTGAACTCCTATCCAAACCTCAACGGATCATCCAGGTCCAATTACCAGTTCAAAGAGACAACGGATCCACCGATGTATATCACGGCTATCGAGTCCAGCACAATAACGCTCGCGGACCTTACAAAGGCGGGATTCGTTTTCATCCCAGCGTCAGCCTTAATGAAGTCAAAGCCCTGGCCGCCTGGATGACCCTTAAAACCGCGGTCGTGAACATCCCTTTTGGCGGCGCCAAAGGAGGTATTAATATCGATCCCCTAAAACTTAGCGATCAGGAACTCCAGCGCCTCTCTCGATCATTTATTGAACATTTGGGTCCCATCATTGGCCCCGCCACCGATATTCCCGCTCCTGATATAAATACCAACGCCCAGGTCATGGCCTGGTTTACTGATGAATATATGAAATTAAATGGCCACCGGGAACACACTATCGCCACTTTTACCGGTAAACCCTTATCCCTGGGCGGCAGTCAGGGCCGCGAAGCCGCCACCGGCCGCGGCGGACTATTTGCTCTTCAGGAATATTTAGAACAATCCGGCCAAAATCACCAGGGGCTTACCATAGCCGTCCAGGGCTTCGGCAACGTCGGCGCGCACTTTGCCCGGCTCGCCGACCAGGCCGGTTTCAAAATAGTCGCTATCTCCGACGCCGCGGGCGGCATCTATCACCAGAGCGGACTGGATATTACCGCGGTCATCAAAGCCCGCGCCGCCGGTGGCCAGCTCAATAAAAACTTATGCTACCCAAAACTCACCGTTAAAAATGCCGGCCCGGCCGCCACCGATTGTCAGCAAATCACCAACCAGGAGCTTCTCACCACCGCTGTCGACATTTTGGTGCCCGCCGCCATTGAGAATCAGATTACCGCCCAAAATGCCGGCCAGATCAAAGCTAAAATCATCCTCGAATTAGCCAACGGCCCCATTTCCTACCCGGCTGACCAACTGCTAAAAAATCTGCCTATCATTCCCGACATCCTGGCCAACGCCGGGGGAGTCACTGCCAGCTACTATGAATGGACCCAAAATCTGCAAAACCTCTACTGGGAAGAGTCCGAAGTTAACACCCGGCTGGAGCTCACCATGCGCCGGGCCATGCGTGAAGTCTTAAACGAACAAACCTCTCACCCCGACTTATCACTAAGACAAGCCGCTTATCAATTAGCTATCAACCGGCTCCAGGAAGCCATCCTGCTCCGCAGCTGGGTCCGCCCCCGCTCCCAGGACACTGTCGGACATCTTAATAACCGACGCTAGTCAAGCCCCTGCACTATCTGCATTCCAACACCTGGTGTTGTGCATTCCAACACCAGGTGTTGGAATGACGTTGTTACTGGCTCTAGCAACAACACATCACTCCTTATAATTTAGCGCCGCTTTGCTCACCAGATTATTTGCTGATTGCTTCAATATTTTTCTTCATCAACTCTTCATAACTTTTAGCCCCCTCACCGCCTCCTACTGGATCCAGAATCCCAATCTCCAAACCAAACTCTTCCCGCATAAATCTGGTTGCCGCCGTTGAAGACTTTTGCGGTTCGGTATAAAACTTCTTCACTCCATATTCATCGATCGTCGTTTTAATCCGCCGCAAATCCTCTACTGTCGGCTGCTTGCCTTCTACCGGCTCATAAGTATCCACCACCCGCAAACCATAAGCCCGCGCGAAATACCCCCACCCGTCATGCAGAGTCAGGATAGCCGGTTGATCCAGTTTTGTTGCCTGCTGTTGTAATTCGTCTTCCAATTCATCTAACCTCTGTTCATACCTGGCCGCGTTCTCCATATATTTGTCAGCCTGCCCGGCATCAATCCTGGCCAGCTCCTCGGCTATAACTCTCACCATCACTCGAGCATTTTTTACATCCAGCCAGTAATGCGGGTCTATTTCTCCAAAACCAGCCTCATCCCCCTCTTCATAATTATCAAAACCATCACCTAACTTCCGTAGCTCAATACCATTATCCAGCGTCACTATTTCGATCCCCGCGCTGTCACTCACCGGTCTAACCACTCCATCGTCAAATCCTTGCCCGATACTAAAAATAACTGCCGCCGACTGTAATTCAGCCACTTGACTAGGTAATAGGGAATAGGCATGAGGCGAAAAACCCGGCGGCACCACTAACACTACCTCAATTAAATCTCCGCCCACTTGCTTCACCATGTCTGCCACCGGAAAAACACTGGCTCCTACCACTAACTTACTCGTAGTCACGCGATCTTCTCCCGCGTCCTTATTAAGCCACACTCCACCCCCCAGTAATACCACTAAAACTGCGGCCACGCTCCACCAGGCTAACTTATATTTAGGCGCCATCCCAAAATAACTTATTCATATCTCGTTCAATATGTGCCAAGATACAACTTTTCCGACGCACGGCAGTGCTAGTGCCGGCGCCCGGCCGACGCACCACAGTGCTAGTGTCGAGCACGACAGATTGAGGAAAAGTTGTAGATTGGTTTATCTTGAGCGAAGTCGAAAGATGCATAGTGGGCGAGAGATGATTAAGTTATTTTTGGATGGTGACTTAGGCACCATGTCATTACACTATGCCCCATCCTCATTTATTGTAAAATTTGCGTGCCTCTCAATATGGTATATTAAATACAGCTAATTCTTAATTAGTAAATTATCCCCAAGGAGGTGATTATCATGGACGAAGATGTAACCCCTGAAGAGACTACCGAAGAAACTACCGAGGAAGCTCCCGCTGTAGAGGAAGAGACTACCGAGGAAGCTCCGGCCGAAGATACTCCAGCTGAAGAAGGTGGAGGCGCGGAGGGCGAGTCAACTTTCTAACGCTCGTAAACGCACGTGCGTATCGCAAATATCCCCTCCTCGGGGATATTTGCATTTTGTCCGCTTCTTTTCACCAGCCCATTTGCTACACTACTTTATATGGAGTCAGAAATAGTCTGCCTGGACTTCGATGGTGTCATCGCCGACACCTTCCGCCTGTCTTACACTATGCATAAAATCCTGGACCCCTCCCTCACTGAAGAAAATTATCGCCGGGGATTCAATGACAATCAAAACCACATCTCCACCAAACTGGGCCGCGCCCCCGAGCAGGCCGCCAGATTTTGGAGGACTTACCAACTTAAAGTGGTCGAGCAGCCTGCCGTCCCCGAAATGATCGATATTATCCTTCACCTGTCTGATATCTATACTCTATACATTATTTCTTCCTCCAATAGTTCATCCATCCGCGCCTTTCTTCGCCATTACCGCGTCGAAGACTGTTTCCATAATATCCTGGGCCAGGATACTCATCCCAGCAAAACCCGCAAACTGCTCCAGGTCATAGCTCAACACCATGCTGAACCCACCGATCTGGTTATGGTCACCGACACTCTGGGTGATATTAAGCAAGCCCGCGCCGCCGGTGTATCTTCCATTGCTGTAACCTGGGGATATCACCCCGAATCCATTTTAAAACTCGGCCATCCGGTAAGCCTCCTGGAGAAACCCGATCAACTGCCCAGTGCCTTGGAGGAATTCTTCGATTTTTCCCGCGAATACGATACCCATTAACCATCTCTTATGTTTATCCGACTGCTAAAAGTTATTTTCACTCTCTTGGCAACTCTCTTGGCCATTGCCCTGGTCGGCCTGGGCGCCGCTTTGGCCATCACCACCATCCGTGCCGAACAGCATATTAATCAATTGCTCTTTGAATCCGGCCGCGGCGATTTTAGTCTTAGCGGCTCTTATCAAGTTGCGACCAACATCAATATCCCAAACTGGACCGGCAAAACCTTCGCTAATCAGAACTTCAACCTTTTCAGCAAATCAATAAAAAAATATCCTTTTAGGTTAACCGCTGGCCGGGGATTAAGAGACCCCAACACCGAAGTACTCCGCGCGGATTATAATCTTAAAGGTAACCCCTGGGGCTTAAGATTATTTCTGGTGGAAGAAATTGTAACCACTAAAAACAATCAGCTTCTGGGTAAAATGCACCTTCGCGTCATGCCCAATCTGGTATTTACGATCGGCTATTTTGAATTAATTCCCAAGTAACAATTAACCTGTTTCGACATTAAGTCGCCATCTAAACATGGAACTTATAATAATCACGCCTTAGTAAACAAGTCATCAGGAATTGAATAAAACTTAATTCATTACTGATAGGGGATTAAACCACCTCCTGAAAAATAACCTGCTTCACAAAAAAATTTTCCACCTCCGCCCTTTCTGAAAAATATTCAATCTCTTTGTAATTATGTCGCACAATATTTTCAAACACGAGTTGCCAAACCAATCCAACAACTTCCAGCCAAATCAACTAAACTTACTAAATCATTCAATATTCTTCGGCCAGCCAGCAGCTAACCCCGCTCCCCCGGCTCCAGCCAGTCCGCTCCCCCGAACCACTATCCCCCACCGTATGCATTCAACATACATGAAACTTCAATAATCTTCACTTACCATTTTTGCACCCCCGGAGTGTAAAAATGGTAAAAAACACCCTCACTTCTGAAACCCCTGTAGAAAACCATTAACCAAAGACAACACCACGCTAAACAACAATGCCCACCAGAAACTGGCCACCATAAACCCCGGCACCAGCCACCCTACCAGCAATATCAACCCCGCGTTTATCACCAGCACAAACAACCCCAAAGTAAATATAGTCAGGGGTAAGGTCAATAAAATCACCAACGGCCGAATAAATGTATTCACCACTCCAATTATCACCGCCGTTAACAACGCCACCCAAAAAGAATCAACGATCACTCCCGATAAAATGTAAGCCGTGATAAACACCGCCAACCCATTCACCAATAAATTCATGGTGTATTGAGCCACCGACCCAAATGTGTTTTCTATTTGTGTATCCATGATGACTTACTTACCTCATAAATAATATAATCATTTATTCACCACATACAAGCTGGATTCAATTAACGAATATCTGGTCTCAAAAGTATTTATCAACTCAAACTTATCCGGATAGGCATCCACCACCTCTTGCCAATATGGTATAGCCGAAGTCTCCACCACATATTCAGCTTGCTTATTTCTTAACCACTCTATTTTTTCGGTCGCTTTTTTATCCTCCGTATCAGTCACCAATATTCTATCCGGCCCTAAATAAACCCGCAACTGCAAATCCTGATCCGCTATCACTGCCACTTTTCCCGTCTCTCTCTTAAGCTGTCTAGCCGCCCCCAGCATTACCGTCTGGCGGGCCGATTTTTCATTGTAGTCACTCAACCTTCCAGGTAAAGCCTCTCGACTATCTATATATACCAGCATTACCCACATTCCCATCAACCCCAATACTGCGGCTCGGCTAACTCTCGACCTCTTTCCCCTGCTTAACATCCACAGCCCATAAACTATCGCCAGTGTCATTAGCGGAATCAGCCACATATAATATCTGGTCTTGGGCAATATCATAGTCACCGCCAGCCACAGCCCCAGTGCCATCACCATCACCGGTCCCATTTCTTTCCATTTACGTACCAATAATCCGCTTATCCCTATGCCCATCAGCCCCGTCACTGCCAACCCCAATATCTTGTACATTTCCCCTGAACCTCTACCCACTACCCACAACAGCCCCGCCGCCATAACCAAAAGTATCAACGGCGACGTCCACGCATTCAATCTTCCTTTCCTTGCTTGCCGCCAGCTAATCAACACCCCTAATCCTATTCCCCACCCCAGCCATTGCCATTGCCGGCCCACTAAAGGCTGCAATAACCACAACCGGCCCATAAACAACTTAAAAGCCATCACATTGTTTTGCCAATCCTCCCCTGAAGTCACCACATAAAGTCCCGAATCATCCCTGATATCTGCCAGTGTCCGCACCCCCACCTCTCCTGAAAAAGGCCACATTATAAAAGGTATTGCCAATAACAATCCCATCGATAAAACCGATCGCGCCATCTCGCCCCACCGCCGCTTATACCACCACATCATCGGCATCAATACTGCCGGCACTACTCCTCCCTCATACCTGGTCAAAAATGCCAAACTTCCAACTACCCCCAGCTTATAACTGCCTAACCGATCTTTATATCTCACAAAAATATATACCGACATCAATACCAGCATCGCGAACAAAGAATTTGCCAGACCATGCGCGGATTCCCACCAAAATTCTCGATTTACTGCCAGCAATAGTCCTGCCCCCAAAGCCAGCCCCGTCGGTAATTTTAATCCTCGACTGACCATAACTATCAATAGCACCGTCACCGCGGCCGCCGCTCCACTAATCACTCGCCCCCAAATCACCTGATCAAACCCGGGTAAAAATCCCGGTAGCAATAATAATGACATCAACGGCGCCTTGCGAAAATCTGCCGCGAACGGATCTCCTCCGGCCAGCCACTCCCGGCTCTTCAATAAATAATTAAATATGTCTCCCCCAAAAGCGCTCTCAATCTGCCCCATTAAAGGTAGACGGGTCCAAATCACCAGCCCTATTAGTATCCCAATCCCCACCATCCAATTATTAACCCGTCCCCACCGCCAATCTTTTCCCAGCCAAAATAACCATGCCGCTGCTGCTAACCCCCATCCCAGCGTATTAAAAAACCTCCCCGCAATATTTGGATATACTTCAGTCCAAAACCTGACCTGTTTCCACATCGGCACTCTCTCAATCACCGCCACCGCTCCTAAGCCCGTCTTGTCATCATATCGCCAGCCAATCGCCGACCCGCTATCCGCCGCCGGCGCTGATAGTTTAACCTCAGCCATCTCTCCCTTCTTCAACACCACCCGCCCGAAATCTACCCAGGCAAATTTATCATCTTCCACTTCTCTCCCCTCAATTATCCCGGACGCGATCACTGCCTCCTTATCCTTAACCACCACCTTAACATCACTCAATTTCTCAACCCGTCGCAAATTCACCACCAACACTCCCAGCCCCGTAACATTCTCTGCCGCGTTTATTCTCACCGATCTTGATCTATCTTTATATAAAGGATAATGCGTCTCATAAGAATCCGTCCCCACCCGATATATTCTTCGATAATCACTCGGCCATAACCCCGCCGCCAATAAAACAACCACCCCTATTAATATCCACCCATATCCTCGCTTCTTTAGCTTCACCTCTCAATACTAACAGTTTTTTCTACCGCGCCCCACTAAAAAAATGCCTCTCTTGGCATTCTTCTTCCCATCTCTCCACCAGCTTATATTGTTCAATTAAGCCACTTCCTGCCTTTTGTGTAAACTGCCCATTTATTCCCAAACCCTAATATTCTACTCGCCTGCATGCCATTCAACAATATCAACACTGATAAATAAACAATATGGTCATCTATAATTGGGTTATGCTCTGCGGGCAAAACCGCCAGATACATCAGCACTAATAAAGCCACTCCCGACCAGGTTGCTAATCGATTCAGAATTCCCAGTGTCAACGACAACCCCACTCCCAATAAACCTAACATAAACAACCAGTCCACCAGCGGGTTACCCGCCATACTTTGAAATATCCCTACCAATGGCCCTTGCGTGCCAAATTTAAGAAAACCGAAAGTTGGAGACCCCCCCGCCAACCATGCTTTCTCCGCTTCCGTGGCAAACCCTAATCCAAAAACCTTATCCACAAACGCCCATAAGAATATCCATCCCAACATTATTCTGATTATCCCCAGCCATATATTTCCTCTCATAAACTCATCATAGCACTTTTCCCCTGCCTTGACTTATAACTTATCCACTTTTTTCCGATATCACATTTATTGGCTCGCCTTTTATATAAGACTCAATATTTTCCATGGTCGTCTTAAATATTCTCTGCTTGGCTTCTTTACTATTAAAAGCGTTATGCGGAGTAATAATCACATCATCCCTGGCCACCAGTATATGATTCCGCAAAATCGTGGCTATATCCTGATCATG
>QIFI01000038.1 GCA_003229735.1 Candidatus Anderseniibacteriota bacterium
ATCTTACTCTCAATGTCAACCTTCAAAAATCTTAACCAAATCTGCTCCACCCCCACCCGCCAGCACATGGTCGATATCCTGGAAGCCGGCTTAACTGCCATCAATACCAATAGTGCCCTCCATAATAACATCTCTCTCCACAACGATACCCTGACAGTTAACCAGCAAACATATAATTTATCAGACTACCGGAACATTTATGTAGTTGGCATCGGTAAAGCCGCCTTGAGCGCGGCTCACACCCTGGAAACAATTCTTGGTGACCGCATCTCCGGCGGCATTATTCTGGATATCCGAGCCGGTAAACTAAAACACTTGACCAGTATCGCCGGCACTCATCCTCTGCCTTCTCTTCCTAATATGCAAGCCACCGGCCAAATTATGGCTATCCTAAAACAGGTTAATGCTCACGATCTGGTTATCGCCATTATCTCTGGTGGCGGCTCCGCCCTTCTCCATTGGCCGGACAAGCTGGAAGGTAACGACATGGCCGATATCACTAATGCCTTAATGAAAAAAGGCGCCACCATTCATGAATTAAACACCGTCCGCAAACATATCTCCGCCATTAAAGGCGGCCATTTTGCCCGCATTGCTTATCCGGCCACCATCATCGGCCTCATCTTTTCCGATGTTCCCGGCGACGACATGTCTATGGTCGCTTCCGGCCCCACCTATCTGGACACCACCACTAATCGAGACGCTGAAAAAATCCTGGCCAAATATGACATCCTGTCTTCTTATGAAAAAGATAATTACCCGCTTAAAGAAACCCCTAAAGACCCCAAATACTTTGAGAATATCCAGAACACCATGATCGTTAACAATAAACTGGCCGCCACCGCCATGGTTAAGCATGCTCTCCAAGTCGGCTATCAAGCTAAACTTTATTCCACTACTGTAAGCGGCGAAGCTAGAGAAGTAGGCCAACTTCTGGCCACCCTCCCTAAACCAGGTGAAGCCATTATCGCCGCCGGAGAAACTACTGTCACCGTCACTAAACCCGGCAAGGGCGGACGAAATCTGGAAGTGGCTCTGGGTGCCTTTAAACGCGTGTGCGATAATATCCTGGTAGCCTCATTCGCCTCCGACGGCCGCGACAATACCGACATGGCCGGCGCTTTTACCGATTCCACAGCCTGTGAGACAGCTAAAAAACTGGGTCTTGATCCGGTTACCACCCTGATCGAAAATAAATCATACGATTTTTTTAAACAAGTCGGCACCTATTTCGACACCGGACCTACTGGAGTTAATGTTTCCGATCTGATTATAGCCTTAAATCCAAAAGACTAAAAAATACCGATAACTTGTTTCATCCCGACCGATAGGCAGATAAAAACTAGTATCGCCACTTACACATTCACATCATTGAGAATTAAAATTTATTTGAGATTTGCCTTGCGGCCATAACTCAAAAAGAGACAACTGAATGCTGGAAATTTAAAAATTCCCGAGCGAGGTGTGGATCGTCGCCTTTTTACCTTCGACGGCCACAGCCTAGTACTGCGCACAGTGTAACCTGTATTTTTGCCTTTTAACTTTTTACTTTTTAAAATAACTGCATTACATAAATCACTCCCATTCCCAACATACCCACCAACGCCACGTACACCACGCATGTAGCCATCACCCGAACCAGAATTTTTCTCTCCGCGTTCTTTAATCCCACCACCGCCTCGCCCGCCAGCATATCCGCCAACGCGATCATATTCCCCGCTGCCGCTCCAACCACCCCCAGAGCCAAAATTATCCCTGCCTCTACCCCTATAGATTCACTAGCCCCTATCAGAAAACTGCCAAACATTATATTTGATAGCGTCACGCTCCCGGTCAAAAAACTGCCAAATGCTCCTACAAACGGCGCCATAAAAGGCAGCCATACATTAGCAAAATACCCGGACAGCACCTCCAGCGCTGAAGGTAATCCCAAGCTATTAAATCCTGAATTAATATACAACTGCACCATCACCGCCATCGCCGCGATCACTATAAATGGTGTCACTGTCCTTTTTAAAGCCAGCCCGGCAGATGATATTATTTCCCCTTTCTTTTTCATCCACCACCAGGCCGCCGGCCATGCTACCACCACAAATGCTAATCCAGGATTAAAAAAATTCAGCTGATATGTCACCCCCGCCCACAAAGACCAGGTCACCGATCCCAGCAAATATTTTCCCGCCACCAATAACACCACCAGCGCCCCATAAGGCAGTACCACTTTATACGGCGGCAAATTAGCTGATTTTAAACGCCTGGTTCCTATCCGTCTTTCTTTTCGCGGCACAAATATCCCCCATTTAGTAGTTGCGCTTACCACTGCCAATCCAATAATCGCCCCCATAATAGATGGAAATTCCTGCCCCAAAGGCAAACTCGCCAGTGACGCCGCTACAAACACTACTCCCGACCAAACCGCGAACGGAACCGCCTCCCAAAACTGCTGCCATTTATTCTTTTGTCTTCTCACAATAATCCACAACATAAATACCGGTACTATAAAACCCACCACATTAAATAAGGCCGCGTATAAGGGCACTTGGCCAGCTTCCAGCCCGGCTAACCCTACTCGAATCGGTGTCCCGGCCGCCCCAAACACCCCCGGCACACTATTACCCAGCAATCCCACCACTACCGCCGTTAACGGCGTCAATCCCAACCCCACCAGCACCGGCGCCACCACTGCCACCGGCGCCCCAAATCCAGCCGTACCCTCAATCAATGCCTCAAAAAACCAGGCCAGTATAATTACTTGCACTCTATAGTCACGCGAAATAGAGCCCAGATAAAAACCAATATTCTCCAGCACTTTTGTTCGCTTCATTATTTCCAAAAAGAAAATTGCCCCGGCCACAATTACGAATATATCAGCCGCTACCAATACCCCTTTGACCAACGAGTTTCCCACCTGTGGCCACCAGGTCTGCCAATAAAAAATATTTAAAAACAGCGTTACCAGCATCGCTATCATCGCCGACCAGGTAAGTGTCATCTTCCACCACAACAGCAACCCCAAAAATATTACCAGCGGACCCACTGAAAACACGAATAGCCACATCCCGTTCATTATAACAGACTACTTCATCACCAACCTATTTCACCAATCTCAACTTGACAATAAATCACTATTTTGTATGCTTCTATTTGTTCTTTAATTTAACCTCCCATCAACTTATAGAGAGGAACATCATGTCTGACCAGCCAGTTTGTGTCATTCTCGGTGCCAGCGCTAAGCAAACCCGCCCCAGCAATAAAGCTGTCCGCGCCTATCTTAAAAAAGGTTATCGGGTTATACCAGTCAATCATAAAGTAAGTGAAGTTGAGGGAATACCAACAATCAGCACTCTTGACGAAATCACTGAGCCAATCGATATCCTGTGCGTATATGTAAACCCCGGTACAGCCCAGAGAATTAATCTATTGCTTAAAATCGCTGCTCTTTCCCCAGGCATCACCTACTTCCCTCCCGATCAGAATTTTGAGGACACTATCAATATTCTTAATAGATCAGGAATAAATGCCACCCAAGCCTGCAGTATCGTGGCCGCCGGACATCACCCCAAAGAATTCACCGCCAGTCCAGCCTAAGCCCCTGATAAACCACGGGCTTTTTTTAAACTCTGCAAACTAGGATACCGCTCTCTGGACACCCCTTATATCTTTATTGATAAAGAAAACCTGTTATTTTAGACGCCGCCTCAAAATCGATTTATCACCTGTAAAAAATAATCTAACCAAAACGCCCGCCAAAACGGCGGGCGTTTTATATTCATCGCGATGATTACTCGCCGCGCTTGAAGTGCTCCCGACAATATACCGGTCTATCGCCTCTCGGCTCAAACGGTACCTGGGTAGCTTCGCCGCATGTGGCACATACGGCATCGAACATTTGCCGATCGCCATAACCGCCACCGCCGCCGCCGCGCTGCGGCCGCTTCTCTCGATAACACTTATCACAGTAAACTGGTCGGTCTCCCCTAGGCTCAAAAGGAACCTTGGTTTCCGCCCCGCATTCCGCGCAAGTGGCATCAAACATTGGCCTGTCGCCTGATTGTGAATCCATTAATAAACGCCTCCTTTCATAGTAGTTTCGAGGCTCCTTTGCCAGCCCGACGAAGATCTCGAAACCCTATGATGGATTTTTTCGCTCTTTTATTCGGAGGCCTTTACCTCTGGCCCAGATAGTGCCTGATTCACCACAAAAAGTCAATTCTTTAGTGAAGATTTCTGCTCCTGGTAATTCTTAATCGCTTTCTGTAAAGCTTCCACCCCCAGCACCGAACAATGCATTTTAATCGGCGGCAGTCCGTCCAGTGCACTAGCCACCTCGTCCTTGGAAAGCCGCAACGCCTCTTTAATTTTTTTCCCCTTAATCAGCTCCGTTACCATTGAACTTGCCGCGATCGCCGCCCCACAGCCAAACGTGCGAAATACCGCGTCTACTATCACCTCGTCCTCCACTTTAATACACATTTCCATAATATCACCACATACCGGATTACCCACCTTGCCCACCCCGCTCGGATGCTCCATTTCCCCCACGTTCCGCGGGTTTAATAAATGGTCTTTAACCTTATCACTATAATCAAGCATTGACTCTTTCCTTAACCGTTAACGGCGACATGGCTCGCAATTTCTCCACGATACCCGGTAAAACTTCAACCACCCGAGCTATCTCCGCTTCAGTTGTTAAATGTCCCAGGGAAAATCTTAACGAACCATGCGACATCTCATGCGACAAACCCATCGCCAGCAATACATGCGATGCTTTAAGATCAGCCGCCTGGCAAGCCGAACCCGTTGAACAGCTAATTCCCATCATGTCCAAATGCATTAACATTCCTTCCCCTTCCACAAACTCGATTGATATATTCACGTTACCCGGTAACCTCCGTTTAGGGTGGCCATTGAGCCTTACCCATTTAATCCTCTTCATGATACCGTCGATCATCGTATCCCTCATTTTCTCCAGTCGCGCCGGCCCCTGAATTAACCGCTCCCGAGCCAGCTCCGCCGCCTTACCAAAACCTACCATCCCGACCGTGTTTTCCGTCCCCGCCCTCCGGCCGCTTTCCTGATGGCCGCCGTGCAGCAACGACGCCAGACTTGTCCCTTCCTTGATATATAAAGCCCCCACTCCTTTCGGCCCGTATAGCTTATGCGCCGACATACTCAACATATCTACCCCTAATTCTACCACGTTAATCGCTATATTTCCCACTGTCTGTACCGCGTCACAATGCAGCTTAATCTGATGCCTTCGAGCCACTTCCGCGATTTCCGCGATCGGCTCAATTGTTCCCACTTCATTATTTGCTTGCATGATCGAAATCAGGATCGTTTCTTTCCTTATCGATTCTTCTACCAAAGCTGGATTAATCAAACCATACTCATCAACCGGCAAATATGTCACCTCATAACCTGCCCGCTCCAGCCAACGGCAACTTTCTAATACCGCCGGATGTTCAATGCTGGACGTAATAATATGATTTCCTTTATCTCTTAGTGCCCACGCCGTTCCTTTGATTGCCATATTATTACTCTCCGTCCCGCTCCCGGTAAACACAATTTCCTCTGGTCTCGCGCCGGTCAAATCAGCTACCTTGATCCTGGCTTCTTCAACCGCCTTATGAGCTAACTGCCCCTCCTCGTATTGTGCCGAAGCATTTCCAAACCGACCGGCAAAATATGGCCGCATACTAGCTTCTACTTGCGGATCAACTGGTGTAGTCGCCGCATGATCAAAATAAATTCGCATCTGCCTATTAAATATGACTATAATATAGACTATAATAGAACAACAAGAAAATTTTAATTTTATTAATATTAATAACTACCAAAAACTATGCCTAACATCCAAGAATACCACCGCGATAAGGAGGGATCTAATATCTCTAAAATAGTCGTCGATCGCGATCTGTGCATCGGCGCCCAATCATGTATCGCTCCCGGCGGCGACACCTTCGAACTTGACAGCGAGAATAAAGCCATCGTTAATGACGCTAACTCCGTAGACGACTCTGCCCTGATGGCCGCCGCTCAAGCTTGCCCCACCCGAGCCATCCTGCTCTACGACAAAGAGGGTAAACAACTAAACTAATTTCGTAACATGGCAGCCAGCAGGTATCTCATTATTGGCGGCGGTGTGGCCGGCACCACCGCCGCCAGCACCATCCGCCAAAAAGATCCCGATAGTGAAATAACCATCGTTAGCGATGAACCGCACTATCTATACTCCCGTTTAATGCTCTCCAAACCCAACTTCTTTCTGGGCAAAATTCCTTTCGACCAGATCTGGCTGCGTGACAAAAAATGGTATAAAACCAACCGGATCAACTTTATTGGCGGAAAAACTGCTGCTAGGCTGGACCACACCAACCAGCAAGTTACTCTTGATGATGGTTTAATATTGGCCTACGACAAACTTCTTCTAGCCACTGGCGTTTGCCCCCGGCCTCTGCCTATTCCCGGCATCGAAAAAACCGGCATCCACTACTTAAGAACCTTGGATGATGGCAAGAGCATCATTGAATCTGTCAATGAAGTCAAAGCGGCCGTCACAATCGGCGGCGGCTTTATCAGCTTTGAAATGGCTAATTTGCTCCAGCTATCCGGTGCCAAAGTATCAATAATTATTCGCGAGCCTCGCTTTTGGGCCAGCATCTTAGACGCCACAGCCAGTTCAATCATCGAACAGGCCATTGCCGAAAGTGGTGTCAAACTAGTCCTGGAAGCAGAAGTCAAAGAAATCCAGGGAAAAGATAAAGTAACCGGCGTTATTCTTAAAGACAATCATATCATCGCCTGTGACCTGGTGATCTGCGGTATCGGCGCCATCTGTAACATTGACTGGCTCAATGAATCCGGAGTCGATATTGACCGCGGCATTCTTACCGATGACCATTTAAAAACCAACTTACCCAATATCTGGGGAGCCGGCGACGCCGCGCGATTTGACGACCCCATCCTGGAAGAAGAAGTCCAATTAGGCAATTGGGTAAACGCCCAAGAACAAGGCCGGGTCGCCGCTCTCAATATGGTTGGTGAAGATCTACTCTTCACCTTTGTTTCCTTTTACACCACCCACGGATTTGACAGCTCTATCACTTTCGTCGGCAATGTCCGACCGCAAAAAGAATACACAACTATCACTCGTCACGGGCCAGCCGACAATCAGCATGCTCAATTAATGATTGTAGAAAATGAGCTGGTTGGCGCCGTGCTCATCAACCAAACTGCCATCATGAAAGTTCTCACCGACATCATTAGACAAAACATCAAAGTTAATCATAAATTAGACCAACTCCAAAATCCCGATTTCGATCTTAACATATTACTTAATAACTAAGCCCTTATGAAACACAAACTTAAATTAGCTATTGCCCTGGCTCTAAGCACCGCCATCATCTCCGGCACTAACAATTTCCTCACTAAGATTGCCGTTACAGCCGTGGCTGATCCGGTTGTTTTCACTTTTCTAAAAAACGGTATAGTAGCCACCCTGTTAATTGGCCTGCTCATTGGCACCTCCCGTTGGCGTGAAATATTATCTCTATCCAAACATGACCTGACTAAACTCACCGCTATTGGTATTATCGGCGGCAGTCTCCCTTTCATACTATTTTTTACCGGCTTAACCATGATCCCGGCCATTAATGCCGCCTTTATCCATAAAACTCTTTTTATCTGGATTGCTTTAATGGCTGTACCAATACTCAAAGAACGACTAGGTCGACTCCAATTAGCCGCCTTAATCCTTCTCCTTGGCGGCAATCTGGTGTTGTTTGGCCTGCCGCAATTTTCCGGCAGTCGCGGTGAGCTAATGGTCCTGGCCGCCACTTTACTGTGGGCCATTGAAAATATAATTGCCAAAAAGACCCTGCTTACTCTATCCAGTCCCTTAGTAGCCAGCGCTCGCATGACTATTGGCTCCCTGATTATTCTCATTGTCATCGCCTGGCAAGGCAAGCTATCCCTATTAATTACCCTATCTCCCGCTCAATGGGGATGGACACTCCTCACTAGCGCCCTGCTGACTGGTTATGTTTTAACCTGGTATACAGCCCTAAAAAATGCCCCCGCTATCCTAGTCGCCAGCCTGTTAGTTCCCGCTACTCTGATTACCAACTCGCTAACCGCCGTTTTTATTTCTGGCAATTTTCCCACTACCCAATTAATTAGCGGCACCCTGCTTGCCCTGGGCATCGTGCTAATTATTTCCCGCGCCCATACCATTAAAACACTGCCGCGAACAAATCAACCCGCGCCGCAATCATCTTAATGCCTCGTCCATTCAGTCCATCCCCCCGGGTCAACCCGGCCGATACCACCATTAATAACCGGGTGCCTATGGACGGTGTAGCCCGTTGCGCTCGTTATGCTTTTGGTCCCAACAAATTACACCTGTGTGGGCCCGACATGAATCAAGAAGTATTAAACTACTTAAATGAAGGCTTATCAGATCAGGGACTAACTAATATCCTTCAACAATTTAACACCCTCTATCCGTATTTGGCCCAAATTGCTCACGCCAATCACCTGTCCAACCCTTTTGACCACCAGGTCGTCGAAGCCTATTGGCTGGGTAATCGACTATTGGATAATGTTCGCCCCCAAGTCTTTTATCGCCACCTTAAGGAAAACTTACGTCTCCCCAAGCGTCTGACCGGCCGGCAGATGTCCCGCCTAACCGCTAAATTATCCCGCGGTGCTCTTATGCACCACTCTTTTCACGTCATGAACATTTGGCAAAGAACCGGGCATGATGAATCCACTCATACCCTGGACAGTATCGATAAATGCCGCGTCAGTTGGGGACAAATAATATCTGTTAATGGACCAACCATCAAAGTTAAACGCCGCCCCTTAATTTGGTCTAATAACCAGCTGGCCTTAGATGAACCGGTAACCGAAAATATCATTCGCCACCTGGCCGCCAGCTCGGATTTTGATCACCTGTCCCCCGGTCAAAACTTATCTATTCACTGGCAGGTCCCTTGCGAAATAATTACCGATCGCCAATTAGCCAACCTGAATAAATATACCGCCCTGTCTATCACTCTGGCCAACCAGACCATCTGACATCATCCCGCTTTACCCTCCCGATATATCAAATAGACTGAAGCATATGCCCAAACCGCAAATATGGGTATTCGGTAACCCCGACTATCAACCCGACGCCCTGCCGCTCAAAATCCTGCCCGCCCTAGCCAAGCAAAACTCGAACTTCAAATTCATTACCAAAGACCCTAACGAGGAATGGGATTTACCGGCCCGGCTCATCATTATCGACACCATCCTCGGCCTGAACCAGCCCCGCGCGTTTACTTCCCTGGACCAGTTCGAATCCACCCCTCGACTAACTGTCCATGACTTTGACCTGTTAACCAACCTGCGCTGGCTAAGCAAACTAAAGAAACTGCCTCCTTTCTTAATTATCGGCCTGCCGCCCACTCTTAAGCAAAACGACGCCATTAGCGCCGTTAATTCCTTACTGCCTGGCCCCTAAATTATTTTTCGTCCCACTTTACTTTTAGGAAATGTGAAGCGCAGCTCATGCACGGATCATAGGCTCGAATCAGTTTCTCCATTTCAAACTGCATCTCGTCTTTAGTCTTGCTTTCGTCCAGCATTTGCTCAATCAACCGGCCTACATCCTGCTCAATATTAATCTGGTTCTGTCCCGTCGGCACCACAATCGTCCCCTTCACAATCTTGCCTTCCTCATTAATATGATAACGATGATAAAGAGTTCCTCTCGGTGCCTCTACCACTCCCACTCCCACGCCATACTTCTTGGTCGGTTGAGCCGGTGTCTCCGCCGCGAATTTTGTCTCCCGCAGTAAATCTTCCGCCACATCCATCGAATTTAATATTTCTATCCCCTGCGCTAAATTATTGTGATAAATATTAGTCGAAGGAAATAAGGCCAACGCCTCCGCCGCGTCCTTTTTGGTCTCCTCATGCAAGGTATCTTTGGACAAATTAATTCTAGCCAAAGACCCTACCATGAATGATTCGCCTCGATATGTATAACCGGAAGCTTGAGAATACGGAATAACCACCCGCTCCACATGTTCCCGATAATCCCTCTCTTCAATCACCGCGCCGTCATCAGTTTTGATTACGCCTTCCAGATAACCAAAAGGATCACTCACCAAAGCCATATAATTGGTCTTACGATCAAAGCTCCAATCACACTTACGAAAAGTTTCAATTAACCGCGTAACTGCCGGCCGAATCTCTTTGATCTTAACCAAAGCCTGATTAATCTCCTCTGGCGTTGGCGCCTTCATAAACCCGCCAATCGTCGGGTTGATGCCATGCACACTGCGTCCGGCAATAATATCAGCTAGATAATTACCCGCCGCCTTGATGGCGAACGCGTCATGCAGATGCTGGTGCTGTTCCTCATCATCTTCGTCAAATGCCAAAAAATTATCCTGGCCATAAATATCCGGCATGACAAATAAATACAAATGCAGCGCGTGATCGCGAATCAGCAAAGCACACATCGTCAACCGCTTCATAATGCTGGTCTGCTCTGAAATCTGAAATCCTAAAGCTTTTTCACAAGCTTCAATTGAAGCCAGGATATGAGCATTTGAACACGTCCCGCAAATCCTGGCCACCAACTGCGGCACCCCCGCGTACGGCTTGCCTCGAATCGCCTGGGTATAAAATCGCTTGAATTCCGCGATCCCAAACTCACACTGCTCCACCTTGCCATTCCGAACTTTAACCTCCATCGTAGCCGCCCCTTCGACTTTCGTCACTTCGTCTAAAGACAGGTCAACATTATGCATACTCGATTATTAATAATTATTTGCTTTCAGCCGGCCCCACTCCAAAATGATCAAGTGCCTTACCCACCACTTCCACAAACTGACCCGGATCCATCGGGCACCCCGGTAATTCCGCGTCAACTTTAACTACATCTTTCACCGACAACACCTTCTCCAGATGACTAAACCTGTCCAAAATGAAACTAATTTCCTGCTTGGCTTTTTCATCAAAGTTATTGCGCTGCGCCGACGGCATACCCGATACCGCGCACGCTCCCACCGCCACCACCCATTTTGACAGCTGGCGAATTTCTTCAACCCGCTTCTTGTGATCCGCTGAAGAAATAGCCCCTTCTATAAATGCCACATCCATCTCAGCCATTTTATTACTTTTCTGAAGCACTCGAGCGTGAACAAAGTCAATCAATTTTCGCCATTCCTGCCAATGGTCATTCAATACTTCCGTAAACACTACCGTTGAATCCTCACAACAAGTAAACGTAAACCACCCGACTCTCAATTTCTTCTGCTCGTCACTGCTCATCAAGATCATTATAACATATCCACCACTCCCTATTCGCAATATCTTATTTCTTCCTCCTGGCCGTTTTGTATCCTTTCATGTCTCTAAAAAATACCCGCTACTTTCTAAAGCTCCCCATTATCATCAATGTCTTTTTTAGAAGCCTTAAATGCTTGTCGAATCAACCAGTATAATCCGCCAGCTATCAATACCGCGAATATGACATTAGCCAGCGGCACCGAGCGAGTCATGTCTGTCACTTTTTCCGCTACTGTCTGAACAGATTCCGCCATCCCTGAATCATCAGATTGCATCCCCAATTTCCCCGTCAACACCAACCCCAGCATAATTAAACCGGTACCAACAAACACCACGGCCGCCACCACATTGGAGCCGTAAACAGAATAACGACTATCCCCCAACTTGACTTCCATCAATTGCTTCTTAAACCATGGCTTTTCCAGCACATTTCCCCGCTCGATCAATATTGAAGCCACGTACAACGGCGCCACCATCCCCAGCACATAAGCCACCCCTACCCCCAACGACAACATAATACTTGGCGACAAAGCGCTTAAAGTCAGCACTCCCAACAACACCGGCGCGCAGCACGCTGATGTAATACCGCCAATTAAGCCCAAAGTATATGTAGCCAATATATCGCTTCGACCCGGCTCATAGCCCCTCTGCTTAAAATGCGGCATCGGTAATTTGATCCCTAAAAAAGCCAATATGCCAATTATTATCATCACCGCCCCGCCCACTATGTATGTCTGATTGTGCAGCCGGAAAAAGAGGTCAGTTATTACTTTAGCTCCCAGCACCACCGGCAGCATTATCGTAAAGATACCTGCTGAATACACCAAGGTCATCAACAACACTCGTTTTCTTTCCCGAAAAATGTTGGCAAAATATGCCGGCAGCAGATATGAAATACAACACGGGGCAAACAAAGCCACCATCCCAGCCATAAAGGCCGCTATCAACGACACATTATACAAAACATCGACACCCATAGTGCCCTATTACTTAGACTCCGCAACCACTCCTAAATTGCGACCCGCCCGGTGCCGGCACCGGAGCCAACTGCTGTTTAATTTTTCTATACCCGGCCTTAGAACTAAAATTAGCCGCCAACACGACTTTGGGATCAACATCTGCCCATGCCGTATTCTCTTTAATTTGCCAGTAATTAGCCAAATCGACATACATCTGACTAAACCAATATGAATTAAACGCCAACAGCGCTCCATATATATCATCCTCGCTCGATCCCTGACTAACCATCAACTCAATTAGACCCAGCGCCGCCATACCATGATTGCAATCTGGAAATGCCGTGGAATTACCGCAACAGGGACGATACACGCCTTCACTGATTCTCTTCACTAACTTCTGCTGGTCGCCTGTCAATTTCAATATATCTGTCGAATTATATAAGCTCATTGCCTCCTTTGCCCCTAAAGTCCATCCTCCAGTTGCCGCTAAATTAGCCAATTGCTCCGGCTTCAACGCCCCCATCCGGCCTCCTGACAACACTTCTGATTTCTGGGTCAACCCCAAAGCCCATAATGTATTAACCCAAAAATAGGCATTATCACTATTAATAGTAATTTTCTGCTTCTGATCACTGGTTAAATATGCCAATAATGTCTGATATTTCTCATCACTATAGTTTTCACCATATTTAGCCATATCAATCCCCCCCGCCGCCACCAGTTTCTGACCGGTGTCCCCCCAGTTAATGTCAACTGTATAACCCTCTAATGGTACTACCGCCGCTACTACCTCAAGACTATCAACACCCTTGCTTCTCTTCGCCGGTTCCACCTGATCCGTCTCCGCCCGCCATCGCTTACTGGGTGTCACTTTTACATCAAACATATAAAACCAGGCCACCACCAACACCACCAGCGCCCCCCACGCTACCGTCGGCAACCACGATTTATCAGCTCCCGTCACCACCTTTGGCTTGTTATGAGACGCCTCCGTTCAATTATCTGATTGACTATCATCATATCCATCACGAACTAACCACCGCGCTTAAATTAAACACCAATTCCGGCTGCGCGGCATCATTCGTTTGCACCTTTACTTGCCGCTCTATTACCCCCACTCCTTGCGGGCCATGAAAAGCCGGATCATATATTACTCTCAACTGCGCCGTCTCCCCCGGCGGCACTTCGGCGATATACGGCGATTTAGTATGCATCCCAAACACCGGTGACCGTTTATCACCCACCTGCAGCTCCGCCGTCGTGCAAGTACAGGAAGTTACCACATTAAACAATTTCAAAATATCGGATCCTTCGTTTTTTATCTCAAACGTCGTCTCTACATCACCGCCATCGATCGGAATCTCACCCCAATCATATACCGTATTAGCCGCCGCCAATCGCGCTTCACCGCTTTCGTTAGCCGCCTTCTGCACCGGATCCATAGCTCCAGCCACCCAGGCCCCGCCGCCAATCAGCAATCCGGTTCCCACTATCACCCCCGCAATTATATACATGTCCTTCATGTCAACATATTAAATAACTTATGAATGAATATATTATATACAACACATATTCGCGGTCAACAATATGATGTGCATAACTGCTCAAAGCCTCTTAAATAACCACTTATCACCACAAAATTTTCATGGCCCTGAATAAAATAATAGCCAAATGATTATTTTTTTACAGCGCCTTATCCCTAATTAATTTCCGCCAGGCCGCGTGCTCATAAATACTCGACCAGTACAATCCAAAAGTAAACGCGAACAACAGCTCCTCAACCGGCATCCCTAACACTCGCCAGCCCGAAATTGTGGCCGGATTCCACACCTGATCAACAAACCGATTATCCATCAAAATCAGCACCATAAAATACCCCCCATAAAACGCGGTGAAAAGAAACGCGCTGACTATCATCTTCCGTATCAGATCAGACCGACAATATCCGGTGGCCAAAGCCCCGGCCGTCATGGCCAGCACCGCCGCGTAAATTGGATTAAGATCAGTCACCAGCATCAGCAATACAAACATCGCCGGTCCGGCCCCTAGAGCCGCGTAATGCCAACGATGACGCGACACTAGATGCTCATCAGCCGTAACCGCCATCTCGTGGACCGGAAAAAAATACTCATACATGACCACCACCAGGCCGCCCACCCCAAAGGAAAATATAACACTCTCAATATCAAAACCTGTTCGGGCGGCTAAGTCAAACAGAGATGGCGGACTCCAATACTCGGGCACAAACAAAGGCTCCGTAAACCCCAGCACTGAAGTCACTAAACTCACTTTGAACATTTTCCGACGCTGATCCCCGGACAACCTGACATACACCACAGCCCATATCACCATCAGTACCAGCGTCCACCAAAACCACGCGTTAATCATCACTCACCAGTATATCGCGTCCGCGCGCCGTTTATTTAACCGCGTCACCCTTTTTTTCCACTATCCGGTTGTACACCCAGGCAAACGCGTACAAGAATATATAAGACACAATCGCCCCCTCTATCATCCCGCCGATTATACCTATAAAGCTGAAAGTGAAAAACAAATGAGTCTCCTGCATCACCCGAGCCGCACCTTCATAAATACCTATATTAGCCCCTATACCTAGCAATAACATGCCGGCCGCCGAAATCACTGCTCCCGTAGATCCCAAAGCATTGGCGTGTAAATGTTGATTCATATCATTCACCTCCTTAGCCCAAACTATCGATAACTCGGATCAGTTTTTTCTCCGCTTGCGCGGCGATTGTCTGCAGTTCCTGATTATCAACCATATTCATAGCCGCTACCGGATTTATGGCCGATACCAGCACCTGTCCGTCATCTTCATAAACAATCACGTTGCAGGGCAGTAGTAAACCCACCTGTTTCTCTGTCTCCAAAGCCTGATATGCCAAGGCCGGATTACAGGCTCCCAGGATAAGATAATTATCATGATCCACCCCAAGTTTTTGCTTAAGAGTAGCCTTAACATCAATCTCTGTTAATATTCCAAACCCCTCTTCAGCCAACGCCTCCCGCGTCTTTTGCACTGCCTCATCAAATCCTGCCTTTAATTGTTTAGTTATACTGTATTCCATAATTATTATACTTTATTTAATCAAATCAAATCTTTCTTTTTTGTCTCGAATTCCTGTTTATCTATTTCTCCTTTAGCGTAACGTTCTTTCAGAATATCTAAAGGCGCCTTGCTCGATCCGGACTTATTTTGACTTCGATTTATCCAAGCTACCACCAATCCAATCACTACTACTACCAGCACCCAAAATACCAGCATGCCTCCTCCAAAACCCATCGCGCTTCCCAATCCCAGTACATTTCCCATCATATCCGCATCACCTCCCCGTACATCGCCAAAGCCGGATGATAATCGCCCCATCATACCCATACCTCCGCCCATCATACTCATCACTCCTCCCGTCATCCCCATAGCACCAGATGAATCATTAGCGCACCCCAGATATTGTTGTCCCATATTCATATGCATAGCCCGCAGTGAAGCAGAATCTTCCCCTCCCATCATGTTGTCCATGGATTTATGCTGTTCATCATTACCAATCATGGTTCCCATTACCATATCTCCCATGTCATTAAACTGTTCATCGGTTACCTGACCACAATCAATCTCCCTGATATCGCCCGCTCCCTGTATTGATAATATATCCTGAACCACTTCAGCCGGCACTGCCGCGTCCCGGCTATCCACAGCCGCCCCGCTGATCACCGGCCACAAACCGAATCCGGCTACCACTAAACCCACCCGGATTATACTCAATTTTTTCCACCCTTCCTGACTGGGTAAATTAAACATTCTATCCTCCCAACTTCTTCAAACGCAGAGAATTCAACACCACTGATATAGAACTAAAAGCCATCGCTACCGCCGCGAAAATCGGATTAAGCAAAATACCCCATAGCGGATACAGCACCCCGGCCGCTACCGGAATAAAGGCCGAGTTGTAAAAGAAAGCCCAAAATAGATTTTGCTTGATAATCCGCATAGTTCGCTTACTCATATCAATCACTTCCGGGATCAGCATCAAGTCCCCTCTCATCAAAGTCACGTTAGCCGATTCCATCGCCACGTCAGTTCCTTCTCCCATCGCGATACCGATGTCCGCCTGTGTTAAAGCCGGAGCGTCATTTATCCCATCGCCCACCATGGCCACCCTCTTACCCTGTTTTTGAAACTCCTTCACTTTCTCCGACTTTTTATCCGGCAGTACTTCGCTAAGCACATTCGTAATACCCACTTGTCCGGCTATCGCTTCAGCCGTCCGTTTGTTATCGCCCGTCATCATCCATACATCTATACCCAATCCCTGCAAAGCCTTCACTGCCTTCTTGGAGTTTTTCTTTAACACGTCAGCCACCGCCAAAGCTCCCTTAACTTCTTCTCCCACGGCCAAAATCATTACCGTCTTTCCGTCCGCTTCCAATTTCTCAATCCTCTCATCAATATTCGTCACATCCAACCCCATCTGATCCATTAAAGCCCGATTGCCCAAATACCCCACCACCTTTTTACCTTCCACCTCTACTACCCCCCGCAAACCTTTCCCCGATATGGCCTTAAATTCCTTAAGCGGATACAACTTAATTTCAGATTCCCGTGCCTCTTTAATAATCGCCCGATCCAGCAGCTGCGAAGATTTTTTATCTGGACTAGTCGCGTATTGCAATATCGCCTGCCCTAAAGGATGCTCCGAACGTTGTTCTAATGAAGCCGCCATAGTCAGCACATCCACCTGACTGGTATCGCCAAATGCTATTATGTCAGTCAGTTGCGGTTTACCTTCCGTTAGTGTACCCGTCTTATCCAGCACTATGGTATCTATCTTATTGGCTATCTCCAGCGAAGTCGCGTCCTTAATCAAAATGCCCCGCGTGGCCGCGCTGCCCGAGGAAACCATAATCGCCATTGGTGTCGCCAAACCCAGCGCGCATGGACAAGCAATAATCAACACCGCTACAAAATTAATCAGCGCGAAGCTAAACGCCGGAGCCGGCCCGAAGACCAGCCAGACCACAAAAGTCAGCACGGCTATCACCATCACCACCGGCACGAAATACGAAGACACTAAATCCGCTAAGCGCTGAATCGGCGCTTTTGACCCCTGGGCTTCCTCTACCATTTTGATTATCTGCGATAGCACCGTGTCTTTACCCACCTTCGTAGCTTCAAAAGTAAAAGTCCCGAATTTATTGACCGTACTGCCAATCACCGCGTCGCCCACCTTCTTGTGCACCGGCATCGATTCCCCCGTTACCATCGACTCATCCACTTCCGAATCCCCCTCCACAATTTTTCCATCCACCGGTATCTTATCGCCCGGCCGCACAATCACCCGATTACCCACCATCACTTCAGCAATTAGTATTTCTACTTCCTTGCCATCCTTCACCACCAAAGCTGTTTTGGGCTGCATCCCCACCAGTTTTTTAATCGCTTCACTGGCTCTGCCCTTCATTAATGTTTCGAAATATTTGCCCAGCAAAATCAGCACAATAATTATCGCCGACGTATCAAAGTAAACTTCCGGCTCCGCTTCTCCGGCCGCGAAAATACTCGGCGCGATCGTTACCGCTGTACTATACAGATAAGCCGCCAGCGTCCCGATGGCAATTAACGTATTCATGTCCGCCGTTCGGTATTTATACAACAGCTTTAGACCACCATAAAATTGCCAACCCACCCAGAACTGGACCGGTGTCGCCAGCACCAGCAGCCACCAATTATTAACAAAAAAATCTGGGATTATGGAGAAAAACCGGGGAAACCAGTCAGCCAAAGTAAGTAAAAATATTATCGCCGCCAAGGTCCCTCCCACTATTAGCTTCCTCCTAAGCTCTCGCATTTGATTTTCGCGCTCCTCCTTCTCTTTATCTACCGCGTCCTCCTGATCTGCCTCCACTATCGGCTTATAGCCGGCATCAGTAATTACCTTTGATATCTCATCGCTCTTTATCAACTTTTGATCAAAAACCACTTTAGCCCGCTGATTAGAAAAATCAACCTCCACATTCTCAATGCCCGACAAAGCCTTAATTGCTTTTTCCACTGTCATCGCGCAATGCGGTGAATCCATGCCAATTACCTTCATGGATATTATAGCTGTGCCTTCTTTATCTCCAGCCTTCCCCGATTCTTTATTATCAGCCTCTTTTTCATCTACCCCTTCAATTTCAATGCTATAGCCAATACCTTTAACCACCTCCACCAGCTTTTCCTCTGAAGTAATCTGCTCATCAAACTCGATCAATGCTGTTTCAATCGCAAAGTTAACTGCCGCCGAGCTCACCCCTTCCGTTTGCATTAGTGCCTTTTCAATTGTTCTAACGCAACTGGCACAATGCATGCCCCTGATTTTATATGTCTCTTTTTTCACTTATGTATTATATTAATTGATAACATATACCCCCATGGGGTATTAAACAATATTAACAATAAATCTCTTTTTTTGCAACCCCAAAACCATTATACCATCT
>QIFI01000070.1 GCA_003229735.1 Candidatus Anderseniibacteriota bacterium
ATGGTGACGGCGACGGCGGCTTTAGTTTCCTGGAGGGCCAGTACGGCATGGCCGAGCACGGAGCTGATACCATTGATGGTGAGGCCGATGACCAGAAATAGTAGGGCAATACTGGTCATGGCGGCATCTTCAGCAGTGAAGGAACCTCGCTGATAAATGAAGGAGATGATGGGTTGACGGAGGATGGCCACGCCGACGACCAGGGGTAGAGTGATGAAGGTGATGAGACGAATGGCGGAGGTGATGGTGTCTTTCATGCCGGAAAAATCCCGGCGGGCGGCTTTTTCAGACATGAGGGGATAGATAACTAAAGTAACGGAATTGAGAAAGATGATGGCCAGGAGCTGGGTAATTTTCTCGGCAAATTTTAGAGAGGCCAGGGAGCCGCTGGATAGATCGGAGACTAAAATGCGATAGGTGATGCCGGCGCCCTGGGTGATAATTACCGACAGGATAAATGGATAAACCAGTTTGAGGAGACGGCGGATAACCGGATCTTTGGGTTGAAAAACAAATGAGTATTTGAGGCCGTGTTTTTTTAAGCCCCAGAAAAGATAGGCGACCTGAATAATCGAGCCTAAGACGATGCCGAAGGCCAGGGAAAATATGCCAAAAGATTTAACAAAGATGATGATGGTGATGATGGAGACGGTGGGGGCGATGACGCGGACATAGGCGGGAATGGCGAACTGTTTGAGGGAGTGAAGCATGGAAGTGGCAAATTCGACCAGGTAGAGAAACAGGAAGGAGGGGAGCAGAACGAGTAATAGTCGGACGGTAAGGTTGGTGGTGGCGGCATCAAAACCGGGAGCGATGAAGCCTATAAAGGGACGGGCGGAAATACCCAGGAGAATGATAGCGACCAGGAAAACGGCGGCGGTGAGATGAAAAATGTTTAAGGCCATATGCCAGGCGTCATCGGTTTGGCGTTTAGCCAGGCGGGCTACAAACATGGGGATAAAGACGGCGGTGATAGAGCCGCCGAGCAGGAGCTTGGATAGTAATTCGGATGTGGACTGGGCCATGAAGAAGGCATCGGTTTGGGCGGAGGCCCCGAAATAGTAGGCGACCAGCAATTGCAGGACAAAACCGATTAAAGCGCCGCCGAAGGCAGTTAGGCCAATCAGGCTGGCATTGCCGGCGGTGCTTTCGATTTCTGATTGGTGGGGCATATGTTAAAGCGATCCTAATACCCGAATCGCATGCGAATGACCCGAATACGTTGGTGGCGATGCTAATCCGCTAAGCGCATGCGAATGACGCGAATACGTTGGAAATGTTTTAGGTAATTGCGGCATTTGTTGTGGCGTGATCTTAAGTCCAGACGGTAGCGGATACCTGCCATAAGTCAAGCAGGGCAATTAAGGCAATCAGGGAAATAATGACGGTGATGAATTTACGAAATTGGCCAGAGGTGTCGAGAGAGAAAAATTGCCTAAACCACAGCAGACCCCAGGCGGCAAAGAAAGCCAGGGAGAATACGGTGAAAATTGTCAGATGCTGGGGAGTGAAAAAGGTGACGGGGGCGAGCTGGGTTAAGAAATAAGCGATTAAGCCCAGGGCGGCCAGAGGCCAGTATTTTTTAATTCGCCAAATAATACCAATAATGGCCAGAGTGAGATTGATGAGGCCTACATAGGCGCCGAAGTTTGACCAGCCGGCTCCGATGATTTTCGCGGAATTTAATGATTGGATGGGATCAAGAAAAATATCGCGGGGATTGGCATGATCATTTAGGGGAACGAGCAGAGAAGATGGCGCGGCCAGGAGAAGCAGGACGGCGGTGAAAATAATTATGGGTATGATGAGGTTGCGATGGTTGGGTGAGTGAAGGCTGGAGAGTCGATATAGCCATGAATACCCCTCACCCAGCCCTCTCCCCTTGAGGGGAGAGGGGTTTTTAAGCAATCTATCGGGGAGAGGGAGAACCGTTCGGGCGCGGAAAACGACGAGAATATATATCAGCGGCAGGAGGGCGAGGAGACTGTATATCTGCCGGCCGTCGGCTAGCTGAAGCAGGAACCAGGTGTTGAAGGCGAAAATGTGGGCGCCAAAAAGGGCGGGCAGGCGGGGGATATTAAACGATCTTAATAGAAGAATCATACCGGATAAAGCGATAGCAGTGGTGGCGAAAATAAGCAGTTTGAGGTCGGTCGATCCGGCAACTGGAATGGTGAATATTAGGGCGGCGCCCAGGGAATAAATGGCCAGAGAAGGAATAAAGAGTAAAATGGAAACGAGGATAAACAATCCTCCAATTTGCAGGGCCAGGGGGGGATGGATAGGAGAATAGGTCTGGAAGCCGGCCGGACGAGCGGAGGTGGTGCTATTGATAGTTAAAGATACGGTAGTGGGATCTTGATCCTGGGAAAGTTCTCGAAGTTGGAGACGGATAGCACCATCAATGACCGAAGTGACTTGGAGGCTGGCCGTGACCGGCTGGCCAGGGTCGATGTTAACAGGGTTGGCAAAGTTAAATCGGGTGAGGCCTTCAACATCAATGAAAGCAGTGGATACGGTGGCGGAATCCAAGGATTGACTATTCTGATAGATGATCATGGTGATATCACCGGCCGGAATTTGTTTGGCGGTGGGGCGAAGATAAAAACCGATATTGGAAATTGAAGAGCGATTGGTGGTGAAGGTTTGCTGAATAGCAGAAGTCGAGGTCAATATGACGCCATTGGTTTGGCCTTCGTCGGCCCGCAGGTTGGTGTCCACTCGGTCTACCTTGATAGTGAACAGGAAGATACCGGTGGTGATGAGGATTATGGCTATGGGGAATTTATATCTGGTTTTCATGATTTGTCGATTTTAGATTCACGGAGTGTTTTGAAATTTCTCTTCTCTTGATGGGAGAGAGTGGATGAGAGGTTTTTTTGTTCTGTCGACCCTCATCCTCGCCTTCTCCCTATCCAGGGAGAAGGGATTGACTGGGTTAAGAAGCCAATATATTAAGGGAGGAATAGTGAGGAAGGATAAAATATAGAGAGTGGTAAGTGAGAAGGCGGCGGGATGAAAAAAACGAATAATAGCCACTAAGAAAGCGGCAAGTAATAGGGAAGCAAAAATATTGAAGCTAAAACGATTCATACGGCGCGTTCCCTTAAGACAAGACTGGCCAGGTAATCAATAAACTGATCGATGGTGGGGCGAGCGGGGGCTACTTCGGCGGTGATGTCTTTAAGGAGCCACCGGGTTTGATCATCCATATCCTGATCAGGTTTAGAATTATTTTTGGTGGGGGCATAGAACATGAGATCAATAGTGCGATCCGGCTCCTGAAATTTATCGGTGAGGGGGATGGTTAAGGAAATGGGCGAAGAAAAATCCGCTTGATTGGCGGCGGAGTAGACATTGATCCAGGAGTAGCTGAACCAGAAAGATTTGGATCTAATGCCGAGCAGAATGTTATCAGCGGCCAGGGGATCAAGGGTGATGGTGAGTTTCAATTTTTTCCCCAGAACGGGTTCTTTAAGTTTGATGTCGGCATGGGCGAGATTTTCAGTAACTAAGATACCATCAGGAGTGATCGGAAAAGGGATACCGTGAATGGTAGTAAAAGGGTCGATATCACGGGGGCCTGATTTAGCAATTGACCAAAATAAAATTATCAGCAAAATAGCCAAGCTGGCGAGAAAGATAGTTAGAGCTTGTCTGGTGACGAAGAAGCGGCGGGTGAAGATGTTCATATGGTTATGGTTTGGGGGCCAGCCAGCGGAGAGCGGGATGAATTCCGGCAAATCTGGTTCGATCATCCGGGGTGATTTCTTTTAAGATGAGTAAGATGAAGGCGTAAAGAGCAAACAGAATTATATAAAGCAGGGGGAGAAGCAGGGGAGTGATGCGCATAAGGTTGGCGATAAAGGTGATGACGGCGGTGGCCACGACGATATTAAAAATACTCATAATAGGGATGGGAATGCGAAAAGTCCGGAAGGTGTAGGCGCCGAGGATGGCCAAGCCAACCAAGCCAGTGATGGTAGTTTGCCAGGCGGCGCCAATGATACCGTATTGAGGGATAAGGATGGGCCCGAGAGTAGCACTGATAATGAGGAGCAGGATAGTGATGAGCAAACCGACTTTTGATTTGCCGGCGCCGGCCACAATATTAGCCAATAGCAGGAAGAAGCCCAGGGCGCCGACACCGACCATTAGTATTGATAGAGGGGTGGAGGCAGGGGTGAAAGTCTGGGGGAAAAATAGCTGGATTAAGCTCTTACTGGTGACAGCGGCCAGAGCCACGCCGGGAACAATTAAAGCGATGAGGTAACGGATAGTGTCTTTAATGAAGGCGGCGGCCTGGTCGTGATCGGCGCCGGGCCGGGTTAGGGCTGATACGCTGGGCAGGATAATAAAGGTGAGGCTTTGCAGGAGCATGTAGGTAATGCGGGACAAGGTGACGGCGGAATTATAATAGCCGGCCTGGACATCATCTTTGAGAATGGCTTTGACCATGAATAAATCGAGACTGATCAGGAGCTGGAGGCCAAAGAGAATTAGTACATAAGTGCCGGCAAAGGAAAGAAATGAATTGAGGGAAAGTTTGCGGGGAGAAGAGCCTCCGACTCGGCGGGTCCAAGCCCAGCCGATGATGGCGGCAAATATGCCGCCGACGGCAAAACCGGCAAATGCGCCATAGACCCCCCAGAAGTAGATGAGGGACAAAGCTCCGGCCAGCTTGGCTATGGCATAGAGAGAAGTTAAGACGGCCTGGCGGTTGAAGCGATGCAGACCGGAAAAAAATTGGACATAGATGGGGTAGCCGGATTGCAGAAGCAGTACCAGAGCCACAAAACGGATCAGGTTAGTGAGAGAGGGGTCGCCAAGCATTTGAGCTAACAGAGGACTGAACAGAGCGGTTAGGCTGGCGACAATAACCGCAAAGGTTATTTGGATGCGCAGGCCCTGACGGAGAATGCTTTGGGCGTGCTGGTTATCTTGAGCTACGAAGCGGGAGATGGCCATGGGGACACCGAGGGTGAGAAACAGGCCGAGGATGGTTTGGATGGACAGCACAATGCCATAGATGCCATAGGAGGCCAGGCCGAGGGCACGGGCGACCCAGATATGAGTGGTGTAACCCAGGACAAGCACGACGGCTTGAGCGGCCATTAGGGACAGGGCGCCGGACAGGCGGGATTGTTTAGCGGAACTCATGGTATTGATGATAGCCCAACGGCGATGAGATCGATATTGATGAGCTGTTGATTCGGGTTATCTATATATATGGTGATAAACCCCTGGGAGTCGATGGGGGCGGTGGTGGATTTGATGCGGAGCAAGGGATTAGCGGAATCATAGGTATAGGCAGTGCCGGTACCGGTTAAAATGTTTAGCTGGACCTGATCGGTGACGAGTAATAATTGGAGGGAGATATCCGTAAAATTATTATTATCCTGATCAATGAGCAGACTAATATAATCACCGACATTGATTTTTATGGGGATAAGAGGAGCGGTGGTGGCGCGGGAGGTCTGGCGGTCATTAATAATAGGGTCAGACAGGCGAGTAGACGGGAGGCTTATGGGCAGATGTTTGAAAGTGTCTTCGGCGTCGCCGATATCGTTGACTAGGGTGGTGGGTTTGAGGAGCCAGGAGATGATGTCTTCAGATAATGGCGACAAGGTTTCGGCTGGATTATTGTCTGATTTGACCTGGTATAAAATAATATCTCCCGCCCGGTTTACTTCAGTGAGGAGGGGGTTGTGTTTGAAGGAAGCGGCGCTGGATTCGGCAATACCGGTGAGGTAGCCAATATTATATTTATTGAGTAATTGCTCGACTTCCGGACGGGAGCCCAGGGAGAATATTTTTTCAAAGTCGAGCTGCTGTAAATAAAGAGTTCGGCGGGCGGGAGATTGATTGGCTTCGTTCATTTGGCGTTCCAGGTTGCCGGAGATTCTAGTGAGCATGGGGCGGCGAGATAATAATAGCCAGGAGGAGCCTCTTCGATTATAGTCATCGGTTAAGAGGGCCGAGGAGTCGGGTCGTTGATTAAGGTAGTCGATCAGGTTTTGGTAGGCGGGGAGGAAAGTGGAATTGGTGCGGACGGTATGAGAAAGATTGAAGGCAGATGATGTGCCGGTGGTGAGAGCAATAATAATTACCGCGGCGATGGTCAGGCGAGCCAGAAGTTTAGATGAGGGGGGCAGGTTTTTGGCTCGGGCAATGAGGCGGGTCAGGAAGTAGGCGGCGAATATGCTAAGAGGTATGGCGGAATAGAAGAGGGCCCGGACAGGCGGAATATCGATGGAAAGGCGAGGGGCCTGGGAGAGAATCAACAGGAATATAGTGAAGATGATGAAAATCAGCTGGGGAAGATTAAATGATTTAGGGGGCCGGGCCAGCATGAGAATCAAGCCAGAGAGGCCAAGAATAATCCAGGTCAGGCCCATCAGACGGGGATAGTCGGAAAGAGCGGGAGTGAGATTCAGCAGGTGAGGATTGCTGGTGAAAATGTGGGGAAGCTTGCTTAGGAGATTAAGCTGCCAGAGCGAGAGGCCGGCAATAATTACCAGGAGAATAAGGAAGGCGGTAAAATATTGGTGCCGGTTGAGGAAGCTTAAAATATGGCGGCGGGTGTAGATGATCAAAAATATAATTATGGGCAGGAGGGTGAAGGCGGCGATAAAGGTGGAGAATTGGTGAGTGAGAAATAGGGTGGCCAGGGTGAGCAGGATTAAAAAGAGATATTTTGGCCGACGGTGCCGGATGAAGGTGAGGATTAAGAAAATCAGGCCAAAAAGCAGGAGCTCGCCGAAGACGTTTTGAAAATGGTAGCCGGGTTCTCTTAGATAGCGGAGGAATCTGATTTGGGTTAATACCAGCAGAAAGGTAAAGATGCCGATGGGCATGGATTGTTTCGGGGAGGCGATAGTTTGAGCGATGGCAGAGCCGATGACGGCGGTTAAAATGCTGGCGGCGATGGCCAAAAAGCCTACGGTGATGAGGGGGTAGGGGGTGGCTTTCATAGTTAGAGCGGTGAGTGAATGGAGGGCGGGGGTGAAAAAATCCTGGGGATCGCGGTTGAGGCGGGAGGCGGCCAGGGAATAATCAGGCAGGGCGTTGGTGCTTAAGATTTGCTGACCCCAGAAGACAGCTTTTTGGGAATCACCGGTGGGCAAGGCGTCGTGGAGGTAGATGTAAGGAATAGATAGCAGGAGGAAGGTGAAGAATAAAATAACCAAACTGCTGGTTAGATAAAATATGCTTCGGGGACGGGTTTTCAGGCGGCGGATGAAGGGCGGGAGAAGTATAATGTTGAGTAAGATGAGGATAAAGAGGATAGCTCCGGCGGGAATTTGGAGGAGGAAGCCGAGGAAAGCCAGTAAGGAATTTATAGTGACGCTCCAGATGGCGGACATAGCCAGGAAATGCCAAGGGGATTTATGGTGATGACGGACGATAAAAATTCCGGGGGTGATGAGAGCCAGGATGGGAACTAGGGGAACTAAAATAATTGATATCATGCGGTGGTGATTATCTGATTATATTGATGGGCCAGTTTTTTCCAGGTGAACTGGCGGGCGTGTTTTTTGAGGGCTTGCCGTTGATTATCTGATAGAGGGGAATCGATTAAATCTTTGATTTTGTCGACGTATGAGTCGGCGTTATTGGGATCGGCAAAAAATTTATGATGCAGACTTTGAGGCAATAAATAGGGGCGGATACCGATATTGCTGGTGATGACGGGCCGGCCATTGATGGCGGCCAGCAGAACCCGGTAACTGCTTTTGGCGCGAGTTACCAGGCTGGCATCGATGGGATCGATGATAATGTCGGCTTGATTTAGCAGGGCTGGAATATCAGTTGAGGAAAACCGGCCGGTCCAGGTGACGTGTGGAGTCAGGCGAAGGTCGTGGAAACGTTGTTTTAAGCGAGATACATCATCACCATCACCGGCGATGGTTAAAGTGACGTGATGATTTTGCCGCAGGGATTTAAGGATATCGGGGAGGAGGTCTATCTGGTGACCGGAAGAGCGGGAGACACTGCCGATGTAGAGAAGCCTACCTGATGTGGATTTCAGAGCAGACAGGGTTTTCAGGGTATCATCTTGAGGCTGAATTCCAGTAGGGATCATGGTGACGAGCTGGGAATTATTGCTTAGTTGTTTAAAGTGATCGGACAGGAAGGGGCTGGCGGTGACGATGTGGTTGGATATGGAGACGGATAATCTTTCAGAGGCATGAATTATGCCGCGTTGATAAATTGAGGTGAGTACATTGGCGGTCAGCTCAAAATCATCAGCATCGAGAATTATTTTGGCGGCGGGATGAAATAAGCGCCATAAATAAACACCCAGGGTATTGGGGGGATGAGGTTTAACGATGATAACAACATCGGGGTTTAGCCGGTATAGAGATAGGGCAGTACTAAACGCGGTCTTTAATAAGGAAAGAAATAGGGGAAATCCGCGGAGTCTTTGCTTGCCTTTTTGAGTGCGCAGAAAAGGCTCCCGGCCGATGGGATGGATGGTTATGTTGGGCTGATTTGAGCTGGGAGCGGGAGATAAGGCAAGAATATGGATATCGGGCTGTTTAGGGAGGTTGACGGCAATAGGAAGGATTCGTCCGATGAGCGTGGAGCCGGATTTGGATTGGGTGGCGGCAAAAACTATTTTCATAGGTTCATTGTAGATGGAAATGAGTTATAGCGGAAAAATGAGGCGACTGCAACTATAAAGCCAGCCGGTTATTAGCGACCTGGTAGGCGGTTTTATTCTGGCAAAAATCAACAAAACCAGGCTGATAAAATATATCACCTGGTTTTGTGCTGATAGGGAGATTATATGTTATCCATGCATTCGTCAAGCTCTAGTTGACACAAGAACCGATCAGTATCGGCTCCTTCGTCACAAGCCGATTTCAATCCTTCATAAAGGCTTTTACACTCTTCATATGGTATATTGTCCATGATGCAATCGAATTGCTGATCACTTGCTGCTTGAGCACAAAAATAGTAGTTTTCTGTTACTGAATCAGCACAGGCCTGAAAGTCTATACCGCATTGTTCAGCTGGAGTTGGAGGCGGTGGAGAAGTTGTAGCCTGGGCCTGGTTAGGAGTAACAGTTACCGAGAGTCCGCCGGCGGTAAATACAGCCACTAATGTTATTAACCCGGTGGCCATGAATATCCATAGCAGGCGTTTATTATTTTTGGTCATTTTATACACCTCCTTCCGATTGATTTCAATATGAGTTTATTATGTCAACTGATAGTAATTAAAGCAAGGATGCGAGAGGAGGAATAAGTGGAGACGTTGCAGAAGGCATTAAAATATTGGGTTTTTTTAATTATATTAGGGATCATTTTTTGTTTATTTTTCTAATCAGGGGCCAGATTTGGAGGGCGGATATGATGAGGGTTTTGGTGTCGAGTTTACTGCCGTCTTTGGATTCCCAATGGATGGGGAAGTTGATAATTTTATAGCCGCGGCGGATGGCTTTATAGGCGATTTCGGTGTCGAATAACCAGCGGTCTTCGATTAAATCGGCGAATAAGGCGCGGGCGACATGTTTTTTATAGCCTTTAAAGCCGCACATGGTGTCGATGGCGCCGAGACCAAATAATTTCATGTAGCTTCGGTAGATATAGCCGGATAGTTTTCTTAAAGCGGAGTGGCGCTCGGTTACAGCCCCTTTGATCCAGCGGTTGCCGATGGCAATATCGGACCTTTGCAGAGCAGTATACATTTTTGGCAGTTCGGTGATGGGGGTGGCGCCATCGGCATCGATGAAGACGACCAGGTTTCCGCGGGCGGCTTTAATTCCGGTCCGAACGGCGGCACCTTTGCCGCGGTTATGATGATGACGGAGAACACGGAGAGGAAGCCGGGACCGGAAGGCCTGGGCAATGGCCGCGGTTTGGTCAGAGCTGCCGTCATCGACGATAATGATTTCCGAGATTAATTGATTGGTTTGGTTGAACTCGACGATGGATTCTAGAAAGGGGCGAAGACGCTGTTCTTCGTTGTAGGCGGGAATGATTAAGGTTAGTTGGTAGTTGGTAGCTGGCAGCTGGTGGGATTTAGGCGCGTGAGTCATAGGATTAGGGTAGCGGGTGGAATAAAAAATGTCACTTGGGGAAAGAGTTATGGTTTGTGTATAACCCTCATTCACAGCCCTTCTCCCGGAAAGAGAGAAGGGAGAGCGATGAATCCAGCTATTATAAATGCCTAACCTACTTTACACACTTGGTGTGTAAAGTAGGTTGGGTGGAAATTGTTGGGGTAAACGGGCAATATGGAAGATATGTTTGTGACGGTGGCAATTTTGGGTTTGGCGGGGGTGCTGGGGAGCGGGGTTTTATTCAGGCAGAAGCGGATGATGACGCTGTTGGCGGCGGCTGGAGTATTAGGACAGATGATGTGGTTATTGCTGACGCTAATTGATCGGACGATATTTCAGGAAATATCCAGCGAAAAAGTATATTTAGTGGGGGCAGTGCTGTTGTTGGCGGCCTGGCTGCCTTTATATAAGAGATGGAGGCTGCCATATCAAAATGGGGCCGGGAGCGGGAGACGGGATATTGTGGTAATCGGGTTGATGTTGGCAGTAGCCGGGGGAGCCGGGATGGTGCTGGGGGCGAATGGATTTAAGAGTGAGGATATAGTGTGGCATGGATATTATAATGGAGACACAACTACCCTGGTGTCGTTGGTTCAAAGATCGCTGATTAGTGATGGACTGATTAAGGATAATGTGTTCGCGGCTGATGTGGGGTTGGAATATCCGACTTTGCTTCACGCGGGGATAGCGGAGGCGCTTAAGAGTTTAGGAACGGGCGTGGAGTGGCTAAGATTACTGCCGATAATGACCTATGTACAAATTTTTATTACGGTGCCGATGTTTTTTCTGCTTATGGATCTGATGATGCCGGAGCCGGATCAAGAATGGAAAAGGTGGCTGGGAGTGAAGAGCAGGTGGCTGGTGTCTATTGTTCAGGGAGGGATAGCGGCTTATGTGATAGCTTTATCAATTGATAATTTTATTTATCCGCAAACTCATTTCTTTTTAACCGGAGCTTTTTTACTGCTGGCGGCTTTGGTATATCAATTATATCAGGCGCGGGGGGAGGATGAAGGGCTGTATTTACTGCCGGCGGCGGCCATAGCTTTGATGCTGCTGTTGTCGAACGCGGTGACGGGGACGGCGGCAGTGGTATTAATAGCGATTTATCATGGTTTAATTGCCTTTGATAGATCAAGAATGGCGTGGAAGAGAGGAGCGCATTTATTGGGAGTCATTTTATGGTTGGGATTATTTATGGGTCTGACACCGGGAAATAGTTCGCTGGGAGCTCCGGGATATTCATATGAGGCGGCGGCATTTATGTTATGGATAGCACCGGCTTTTTTTATATTGGTGGTGGGGTCGCTTCTACAGTTGGAGAGTAAACGAGAGGTAGTGGCCGGCGTGATGGGGCTATCGGCGCTGACGTTTGTAGTGTTTATTTTTTCCAATCGCCCGATAGTAGTGGATAACGCGGAGCGATTTATGTATCAGGGATTAATAATCGGCAGTCCGCTGCTGCTGCTGCCGGTAATCAGGGGGTGGTATTTAATCAGGCGCGAGTTGATTTTATCTTCCAGAAAATTGCCGGAGTTATGGGCGGGATGGACGGCGGTGCTGTTATTGTTGGGAATGATTGGTTTGCCGGCATTTAGCAGTCTGGCCAGAGCGGGAGATAATTTATTACGGCAGAATGAAGTGGTGATTGATTCAGCTATGAGGCAGGCGGGCTGGTGGATCGCGGATAATACGGCTGATACGGCGATATTTTTAACGTCGCCGGAGGAGCCGTGGGCGGTGCCTCTGCTTACGGGAAGGTCTGTGGTGAGAAGCGATTTCTGGTTGTCAGCGAAAGATGAGACATTAAATGATGTGGCGAACGGGTTCTGGGGGGATAAGGCTGCCCAGGAAAAGACTTTACAGTTGGCGGATTATTTGTTACTCACACGTGATGAGCGAGAATTATGGGAACCGTTATCTTACGACAAAGTCTTCGACAACAAGGGCGTCGTTATCTACGATTTGGGATCGGGCTAGAGCGGCAACCAGACAAATTGGTGAGTGGTATGTGCTGACGGCGACGGCGGAAATGCCGTTGTCGGGAGCGGTGGTGTTATTAAGGCAAATACATGGGGGAAATATCTGGAAGATAGAGAAAAAGGCGGAGATTAAGAAGCAGGTGGAGGCGGATGGGATACTGGTTGAAGACGAAGGGGTAGTGGCGGGAATTGCTACAGCGGATTGCGCGCCGGTGGTGATGGTGAGCGGTGAGAGAGTGATGGTATTGCATGTGAGCAGGAAGACGCTGGTTAGAGGATTACTGGAGAATGTGACTACATATTTTGAGCCGAAAGATATTGAACATGTGTATGTGGGGCCGCATATATGCCAGGCGCATTTTAAGTTTGAGGAGGAGAGACTACTGTTGCGCCGGTTTAGATATATATATCCGGAGGCGGCGCATTTCCATAGAGGATTTATTCATTTATCATTAAAGGATGCAATAATGGCCCAGATGAGATTATGGCAGGTGCATCCGGATAAAGTAGAGTTTGATGGGCGATGTACATATGAAGAACCAGGGTTGTCGTCTTATCGACGATGGCTGGATGAGGGGAAGCCGGGGGAGCTGGGGCAGATGCATACGGTGGTTTGGAGAAAAACCAAATGACCCCATTGCGGCGGGACTAAGTTGCGGCCGTCGCACCTCCGGGCACTAGCGCTGAGGCGCGTCGCAAAACACAAATGCCAAACAAATATCAATTTACAAAAGCGGCGTTGCGCCCCTCATCCTGGCCTTCTCCCCTCAAGGGGAGAAGGGAGCGTGGTTTACGGGAATTTCCAATTGGATTCCTACTTTGATTATCTTGATTCACTGAAGTGAATTTTTACTCCCATATTATGTAATATGGAAGTATGGGGGTTAAGTCATTGTATATTGCTCTTAGAGACTGTGTAAGGCTCATTCCAACACCTGGTGTTGGAATTGTAGTGTTGGAATTGTATTCGAGTTTTAAATAAAAAAGGCCGCTGGTTGTGTCCAAGCGGCGTGAAGGTTTGAGTGATAACATGAGCATCACTTTTCAGGAGTTGAGAAGAAATGATCGGTTGAGAAGAAATGATCCATTTGCTTTCGCTCTGCGTACCATTGAAATGCCGCGCGGATCATGCGGCCAGTGCGACCAGCTTTGCCGAGACCACCAACTGCACGATACTCATTTTCTTCTTCGAGTTGAGCAAGTGTTATCCAGGGGTGATCTTCTGCTTCGTCGGATGGTTGCAGCTTGCCACTTAGTACTACGGGAGCCCAGAAAGCGATGTCACCGGCTGGTTTGTCGTCGTCTAGGTTGCTTATGACAATCATAAATGGTCCGCTGAATTCACCAGTAAGTTTGATGGTGCAGCCGCCGGTTTCTTCACTTATTTCTCGCTCGAGCACATTTATCAGAGATGACTGTTTGGGAGTTGGGAAGTCTTCTAATTGTACTCCACCTCCGGGCATGTCTATGATCTTGACGGTAGAATTCTCCGGTAAACCCGCGTTTTTCTTCTGACGCTCCTGATCAGTTCGTTGATTTACTTTGATGCGCAAGGTGCCATCGTCATTGCAGCACGCGAGTCCAAAAACTCCGACGGTAAAGGTTGCTTTAGACACTTCATGTCTCCTTCAATTAGGGAAAGAACGGAATTTCAGGTTCAGTTGAACCGGAAAATTATAGTAATGTGTATGATAGCTTATGTCAAGCTCAAGTTTTTGCCGGCTGTTTTTTTGAAGGCTTTTTTGTACTTACTTATAAGGTGAGGCCAGGTGTGGTGTTGTTTGGTGTAGTCGCGGATTTGGAGGGATTTTTCAGATGAGAGAGGGGTGGCGGTGAGGTTGGTTAATTGAGTAATCCAGGGGGCGGGATTTTCGGGGGGAAGCAAGATGCCATTCTGGCCATTATGGATGGCGTCGGTCATGCCTTCCATTTTGGAGGCAAATACGGGCAAGCCGCACAAGGCGGCTTCGACTAATACCAGGCCATAGCCTTCATGATCATTTTTGATATGAATGTTGGGTTGGACAAAGGCGTCAGCGGTATTATAGAGGACTTCCAGGTTAGCGGCAGAAACCCGGCCCAGCTGAATAAGCTGATCTCCCAGGCCGTGTTGAACAGCGGTATGCTGAATGTTATCCGTTTCGGGGCCGGCGCCGGCGATGACATAGAGGACATGAGAGGGAAGTTTTGGCAGGATATTAGCGATAAACCAGGCGTGGCCCTTTCTTTTAATCAGGCGGCCCACGGTGATAATAATAAATTTGTTAGCAGTGTCGAGACTCAGCAGTTGATCCAGATGGCGGCGCTTGACGCGGGAAGAAAAATATTGGTCGTTAAGGCCGGGTTTAATGACGATAATTTTTGATGCCGGACTGATGTTTTTGGATTGCAGAATCTGATTGACATGCCGGCTGATGGGCAGGTAAAGATCAAATCTGGTGAAGAATAGCCGGAGATAAAATTGGTATAAGGGTAAGGGGTAGGATATGTCCAGACCGTGAACGGTGACAGCTACGGGTTTTCCAGTCAGCTTTTTTATTAAATATCCGAGGAAAGACAGGGTGGGGTCGCCCAAATGAACAATATCTGATTGGCGGGCGGCTGATAAGGACTTGAAAATGCCGGTGAACAAGAATAGTGGTGATAAAATTCTGGGGCCGTGGTAGACGATAGTGCCAACATTAACATCGGGAAGGTTTTTTAGCTGTGAAACAAGTTCATAATTAAGCCGCTCCATGCCGCCGGCATGAGGGGTGTGAGCTCTGCTAATGAAAGTGACGCGCAGAGGGGGCATACTTTTTAATTATGGTTGATGAGGAGGCTGGGAATAAGCGATTTTGCGGGCGTGGTAGACGGCCTCTTCGGTGATGACCCGATTGCGTTGGATCATGTCAGCCAGCAGGGAAAGAAAGAGCATAAGAAAACCGACAATGATGAAAACACCGGATAATTGGACTAATGAGCGATATGGAAAAGTTTGCCCGGTTTTGATGAAGTGCTGGAGAAGGAATATTCCCTGGGCTATGCCAATTAGAAAGATGGCTGTTCCCGGGACGCCGAAAAAATAGTGGGGGCGATAATCGCGGGCGGCCCTGAAAATTATGGTGGCGGTTTTGAGTCCATACCGCCATAGGTTGGAGGCGACTCGAGATTTGCCGAATTGTCTTTCTCCTCTGATTTTCAGTGGAACCTCGGTCATTTTGATGTCTTTGAAAGCCAGATCAATGAAGGTTTCTTGTGTATAAGTAAAGTGTCCAAACAGAGTGAGGCGCAGAGCGGCTTCTCTGGAGTAGGCGCGGAAGCCGCAGGACACATCGGTAAATTTTTTCTTGGTAATAAAATTGATAATTTTGACCATCCACTTGTTGCCCCAAATTTTAATGGCCGGCATATCGGGGATGTTCTTGGGATCACTGAAGCGAGTGGCGGTAACAAAATCAGCCTGGCCATGGGTGATGGGGTTAATGAGAGTCGAGATGTCTTGAGGATTGAATTGGCCGTCGGCATCGATATTCACAATGATGGAGGCGCCGGTTTGCAGGGCGGTTTTCAGGCCGGTCTGGAAGGCGGCGCCGACGCCTTGATTGTGAGAATGAGAGACGACGGTGGCGCCGGATTGACGAGACAAGGCAACGGTGGCGTCAGTAGAGCCATCATCAATAACTATGGCCTCGATAGTTTTGACGCGGGGCAGGTGGTCGGGAATACGATTGATGACATCTTTAATAGTGGCCTGTTCGTTGAGGGCGGGGATGATAACGGCCAGTTTTGGGGCAGAGGTGTTTAGGGGCTGGATATTTGAAATTCGCACCTGCCGCACGGCCGCGGGACTTAGGGATGGTTGATTCATATAGTTAGTTTAGCGTATTTTGAACTTTATTTGTGAATGTGGATTATACATAGTTTAGGTTGAAAGTCAAAAGGTAAAAATACAGGTTAAAAAATTAAAGGCAGTGGCCTGACTAAAATGCGGGGAATTATAAATAATAAGTGCGGTTGTGGGGATTTGTATGTTGAGTAGAATAAGAGGGTGAAGGGATTTGTATTAACATTGGCGGGGATAATGGCAGTGATGGTAGTGGCAATGCCGGCGACAGTGGATGCGGGCGGTTTAGGTTCACAGGTTAATAAAGCGTTCAGACAAGCGTATGGCCGGAATCCTAATGGCAGTGAAAATGGGTATTGGCTGGGGCGAGTGGTGAGAGGGGAAAAGAAAACTTATCAGGCTTTAGTGGGGGCGATGTATTATCAGCGGGCCAGAGGCGGGGCAGGAAAAAGTTCGGGGAAAGTAAATGGAACGAATACGACAGATAAGAAGCAGTTGATTGTGGATACATTGAAGATTTTTGTGCAAGTGTATGGAAGGGATCCGAGTAATAGTGAGAAGGCCTGGTGGAGGAAGAGAATTTCCTGCGGAGAGATTAAGAGCGAGAAGTCACTTAGGAGTTCAATGGGTTATCATAAGTCAAAGAAGGCGGGCAAGGGGGCGGATACTATTTGCGGGCAAAAAGGAAATAAAGGAAGCGGCGGCGGAATAATCAGGAAAAGTATAGAGGGAGTAGAGGAGCATGTGATGGGGCCGCAAGTGAGGATTGGCATCGTGAAGATGTCGGGGGAAGTGATTGTGACCAGTGATGGAAAATATCAGATAAGGGAGGGGGGATCGACGGTGAAGGCTACATTGGGCAAGGATGATCAGGTTAAAATCAAGTGGGAGGGGAGCCGGTACCGGGTGACCGGGCCGGGGATTAGTTTTAATACCAAGGATGTGGTGCGGCTGGTGCCGCTGAATCAGGCGGTTATGAAAGTGGTGAATTTTCACGATAAATCCAAAACGATTGCCGGAAAAGATTATAATCGGTTTAGAGGAGTGATTGAGGTGCGGAGGTCGGGCGATGGATCAGGAATGTGGGTGGTTAATGAATTAAGGACTGAATATTATTTGCGGGGGCTGGCGGAAACATCGGGTAATGGGCCGGAGGAATATATAAAAGCGCTGGGGGCGGCGGCCAGGACTTATGTGATTTATCATAAAGTAATTACCGGCGGCAGATCAAAATATGGTGATTTTGATATTGGCAAAACATCCAGCGACCAAATTTATCGGGGGTATGAGTATGAGATAATTACGCCCAGAATGTCTAGTATTTTTGGCAAGACGAAAGGGATTTTGGTGACGGACGGGGCTGGTGAAAAGCCGGTGTCGACAGTATATTTTTCGGATTCAGATGGGCGGACGCGGAGCGCCAAGGAGAAGTGGGGGACGGATAGATTTCCGCATTTACAGCAGTCGGTGAAAGACCCTTATAGCGCTTCATCAAGTTGCAAGGGGCACTGCGTGGGCATGAGCGCTCAAGGAGCGTATGGGTTTGCCAGCAAGGAGGGGTGGAAAATGGAGAAAATTTTGAAGTATTACTATAAGGGTGTGAATCTGGTGAAGGCGTATTAACTAGTAACTAGTAACTAGTAACTAGTAACTGGTAACTAGTAACTGGTAAAAAAAGCGGCCGGTTAAGGCCGTTTTAATTAGGATGGGGCGAGGAGATGTCTTGGATTAGCATTGGCGCTGATGCTTGTCTTTATAAACAAGAAATTTTGGCAGGTGCTTGTAGGGTATGAGGCGGGTGATTTTGGGGCAAGGAACCGTGGTAACGCACGATTTTAATAAGAATGGTATAGACTTTAATATAGTATGAAAATATTATTGATAACAGAATATTGGGAGCCGGAGGTGGGAGGGATACAAAGGTATTTATATGGTTTATGTAGTGAGATGGTTAGAGGTGATATTGGCGTGACAGTGATAGCTCCACAAGATAATTTTAGATCCGCTAATACAGCGGACGGGTTTTCAATTTATCCCGCCGCGGGCGGGACCCCGCCTGATGGCGGTGGCAATTTTCAAAACGACGACGCAGGAACAGGTATCCGAGTTATCAGGAGGAGATTTCATTGGCCGGTGGTGAAGCCCAGCTGGCTATCTTTATATAGGTGGGTGAAGAAGCAGGCAGAGCGGGAAAAATATGATTATATATTTTGCGGTAAGGGATTATTTGAAGGGCGGCTGGCCAGACGTATTTATAAACAGACCGGGGTGCCATATGTGGTATTTACTTACGCCAAGGAAGTAAATGAATGGTTGGGTTTGGGTAAAACAAAACGACATCTGAAGCAAGTAATTGGAGACGCGGAATTAGTAGTTGGCATTAATGATATGGTGAGGGATAAGTTGATGGGTGAGCTGGAGTTAGATAGAAATAAATTTTTAAAATTAACGCCCGGTCTGGATAATTTTTGGTTTGAGGCGGTGGATAGTGAAGAAGTGGCGGGAGTTTTAAGTAAGTGTGAAATTAAGAAACCTTATGTGTTGAGCGTGGGGAGACTGCAGGCTAGAAAAGGGTTTGATGATTTGATCGAGGCCTTTGGAAAATTGGATCAGGTAAAGTTTGAAGATTATCAACTGGTGATAGTGGGGGATGGGCCGGAGGAGGAGAGATTACAGGCAATAGTTGAGCAGGAATGGTTGAATAATAATGTGGTGTTCCTGGATGATGTGAATGATCGGGAGTTGAGAGCTTTTTACGCGGGCGCGGAACTGTTCGCGCTGACACCGAAAACTGTGGGGGAAGACGTGGAGGGAGTCGGGATAGTTTATCTGGAGGCGGCGGCCCAAGGATT
>QIFI01000121.1 GCA_003229735.1 Candidatus Anderseniibacteriota bacterium
CTGGCCCACTTTGCCGGCGGCCCCATTTTGCGGGAAGATGATATAGCCGGTCCCGGGATTTTTGACACTGAACAAACCTTATGGGTAGTTGATACTACCGGCTTCGGATCCTCCGCCTTAACCCTGCCTGACAACTGGCAGGCATCAGACTTTCAATCCTACCCCGAAGTATTTTCTTACCAGGCCGACATCTTCGTCACCAAATACACAAAACGTTAATAGCGTCCGTCGCGTATATCGATTACCAGTTACCAGTTACTAATTACCAGTTACCAGTTACCAGTTACTGATTACTAGTTACTAATTACTAATTACCAGTTACTGATTACTATTTATTAACCTATAATAAACCCGATTTGGAATTCTTAAATCCACGTATTCTAATTTATCCCGATCTTCTTCGGCAATTTTATCAATTAATAATTGCCGCATCACTCTGGCCTGCTGTTCGGCTCCTCTGGTGGCGTCCAGCAAAAGCGTCCAGTTATTATCCAGCACCACCAGAACTTCTCTAGCCGCCAGTGAAGGAATATGGATTTCTCCAATCTGCGCGCCTACTTTAGGTTGTAAAACTTCTTCCAGCTCGTCAATAAATTTTACGAAAGTGTCGCTTACCGCTCTGACTCCTATCGCCACCTTGGCTTCCCGATCATCATTTTTTACTATTGGTAATACTACTCCCGGCAAAGTATCCAGGCTGGCTTCTTCATACACAATTCCCTGTTCATCCACAAAGTAATAATTTCCGTTCGAAGCCAACAGCATCGCCGGTGTCTTTTCTTGAATAATCACTTTAATTGTCCCGGGCAGCTTGCGGGTCACATGCACCGTTCGAACCTGTGGAATCCTGGTTGTGATTAGTATTTCCAGCGCGTCAGTATTCACCAGAAAAATATTATTATCCAGCGGCAGGTCCTCAATGCCTTGCTTCACTATTTGTCTGGCTTCATCCATAGTGTGTTCTCTGGCGTCAACCACCGTTATTGATTGCACTTTAAATACATCAGTCCCCACCAGCAGCCACCCAAAAAGTCCTGCCGGCACCACGATCAAAGCTCCCAGAAATATTACCGAGAATATCGGCATCAAGTTGATAAACCATCGTCTGCCCGCAACTCTAACCCGCTTGGTCGTGCCTAAACCTTCTCCCGGATGTCTAGCCTGTCTGGCTCTCTCTGCCTTTTTTTCCCGTCCCAACATAGATTAAGTATTGTCAATAAACACCGACAAGGCTAGCCTCTCTATTTATAAAATATTAAATTCATGTATAATACATCCCAGTTTAGTTCTTTTCACTCTAAAACAGGAGCCGTCCATGACTCACCAACTCGCTAAATTGGAATCATATGTGTCTGCCGCCGCCGATATGCTAAGAATTAAACCCTGTGCTGGCGACTGCGTCCTGCTTAAAACCCATAGTCCTGCACTAGCCGCGCCTTACATCATTAAAAAGTGTTGGCGCCTGCTGGGGCCAAATCATCAACCTCAAACCATCAATCGTCTGCTTCAATCAATTTATTGGCGCCATCGCGGTCTGAATTATTTTACTGACTGGCGTGAAGAATTTCTCCTGGATCGTCATGGCATGCGCCTTACTTTTCTGGATGATTTTGATAACTGGCAGGCAAGTCACATCCGCCAAAGCCCCAGCCTCATCAGATTAACTTATACATTTTTGTCTCTTGATGACCCCAAACTAACCGTCCAGGAATGTAAGTACTGCTTTTACTATGTGCCCCAGGCCGCCCATCAAGCCATCAGCTCCCTACTGCACGGCATTCTATCTCGGGTCTGTAAACATGTGGCTATCAATGGTCACCAGCTGTCAGTCAGCTTCACCCGCCACGTCCAAGGCTCCTATGCCGCCTAATCCCAGCCTGCTTCACCGCCGGCTTTTTTTATCCAACTGTTTCAAACGCCGTGTATTCCCTAAGCGCCTCCGGTACCGCGATCGATCCATCCGCCTGCTGATAATTCTCCATAATCGCTATTAATGTCCGCCCCATCGCGAATACCGTCGCGTCATTCATGTGTGCGAATTCGGTTTTTCCCCCTCGTTTTATTTTAGTCTTCAATCTCCGCGCCTGATAATCCGTCATCAAGTCAGCTGAATGCGTTTCTCTATATTTACCCTGCCCCGGCAGCCAGGTTTCAATATCCACGGCTCGGGCATTGGGCGCCCCCATATCTCCCGTGCATTTCAATACCACCTGATATGGCAGTTTTAACTCCCCCATCAAATATTCCTGAATAGCCACAATAAAATTCTGCTCATCCAGTGAATTCTCCGCCCTGGTAAATGATTCAATCTCAATCTTGTCAAATTGATGCACTCTAAGTATGCCCTTTACGTCCTGGCCGTAAGATCCCGCTTCCCGCCTGAAACTGGTCGAGTAACCCGCATATCTAATCGGCATCTGATCATCCGCCAATACTTCATTCATATGCATTGGCCCCAGGCTATGCTCCGCGCTGCCCACTAAATATAAATCATCATTGTCGATATGATATCTTTCTTCTTTTGGTTCTAGTCTGCCCATCTTCCGCATAACCTCCGGTCGAATCAGCACCGGCGGTATCACCGGCACGAACGGCTTGGTAGAAATTTTCAGGCCCGCTCTGTCCGCTATCTCTGTCAGCTTAACTTCATCCGTCAATGTTTTCATGGCCAACTGCAATAAAGCGAATTGCATCATCGCTAAATTTCCTTTAATGTACGCGAACCTTGACCCGGATACTTCAGCCGCCTGCCTGGTGTCAATTACCCCCAATGCTTCTCCCAGTTCCCAGTGTTCCTTCGGGTCAAAATCAAACTCCGGTAATTCTCCCGCCTTCCGCAAAATCTCATTTCCGTCCTCGTTTGCGCCCACCGGTGTATCTTCACTAGGTATATTTGGCACCGCCTCCAGCAACTCACGCCGCCTGGTCTCCACCTTTTTCTGATCCGCCTCTAATCGCTTGAGCTCCTTTTTTAGCTCTCTCCCCCTCACTATTTCTTCCTCACTGGGTTTGCCTTGCCCGGCCGTCTGTTTTCTTTGTCTGGCCACTTCATCCATCTTAGCCTGGCCTTCTTTCCTCATGTCATCAAACTTCAATAATTCATCAATATCCACTTCCACCTGTTTATTCCGGGCCGCCTCTATAACCAAATCCGTATTCTCTCTAATGTAATTTATATCCAGCATCACTCTATTTTTTCAGGTTTTACCAGGGGAAATGTCATCGTGTCGCGTAAAGTTGCCGCGTTGGCCAATATCATCACCACTCGATCAATGCCCAGACTCCAGCCGGCATTTGGCGGCATGCCATATTCCATCGACTTTAAAAAAACTTCATCAATTTGATGCGCCTCTTCATCGCCCGCCTCCCGCGCCCGCTCCTGCTCCAGCAAAACTCTCCTCTGCTCCACCGGGTCATTTTGCTCGGTATAGCATTTATTAAGTTCCATCCCCGCCGCCACCAGATGAAATTTCTCCGCCACCCGCTTATCCTGGCGGCTGGCCTTCGCCAGCGGATCCATCTCTATCGGATAATCATAAACCATAGTTGGCTGAACAATTTTAGGCCTAATCTTTTGCTTAAATAATGCGTCAATCATCTGACCATAATTAGCTGTCTTTGGCCTATCCAATCCTTCCCGGGCAATTATCCTCTCATAGGCGCTTAAATTTTTCTCCTCCAGAATATCCAGGTCAAATTCCGTCTTAAATAAATCAATAAATTTAACCCGCTTCATCGGTCTGGCAAATGCCAATGTCTCTTGCCGCCAGGTAATATCCGTCTTTCCCAGTAAATCCCGGCACATCTTCTCCATTACTTCCTCCGTAAAATCCATCAAGTCCTCATAATCCGCGTATGCCCATTGTGATTCCAGCATCGTAAATTCCGGATTATGTTCCCGGTCAACTCCTTCATTGCGAAACCGCGGTCCCATCTCAAACACTTTTTCCAAACCCCCGGCCAGCAATCTTTTAAGCGGCAATTCCGCGGCGATCCGCAAATAAAGCGGCATATCCAAGGCGTTATGATGTGTCTTAAAGGGTTTGGCCGCCGTACCTCCGGCTAAAGTCTCCAGAATCGGTGTACTGACTTCTAAATAGCCATCATCAATCAAATATTTTCTTAACCACGCCATCACTTGGCTTCTTAACTCAATCACTTTTCTCGCCTCTTCATTTAAAAGCAGATCAATTTCCCTGACTCTCATCCGCTGTTCCTGATCTTTCAGCCCATGCCAATTACTGGGTAAGGGCCGAATCGATTTGGCTAAAAAATGCCATTCACTGATCAATAAAGTGTCGACTCCCCGTTCAGTTACCATCCCCCGACCAGCCGCTTGAATAAAATCCCCGGCATCTAATAATTTCAGCCGCTCATATTGCTCTTCAGTTAATTCATCTTTTACCATCTGCAATTGTATATTGCCTGTCCCGTCCCGCAAATCCACAAAAGACAAACCTCCATGCTTGCGTACTGCCATCACTCGCCCCACCACCACCACCACCGGCCTCTTATCTTGTTTGATCCGCTTAAAATCTTCAGCCAGTTTTTGTACTGTATGTGTACGTCTAACCTCTGCCGGATAAGGATCCTGCTTTAAATCAAGCAACTGCTGGCGCTTATCAGTCCGGCTCCTCATTATTTCCTCTAAACGTTCATTAGCCATACCCACAGCGTAAATCACTTAACCAAAACATTCCACCGAAAATTTTTAGAAATTACCAGTTACTGATTACCAGTTACTGATTATTGGTAATTACGTAATATCAATTATTTCACATTCTTTATCTCCCGCCGGAGTAGGAATGGATAATACATCACCTTTCTTCCTGCCCATCAAAGCCTTGCCAATCGGCGACTCATTGCTAATCTTAGCCTCCATCGGATCCGTTTCGTTCGATCCCACAATTCTATAAACCTTTTCATCACCATCGCAATTTAGCTTGACTGTATTACCCACGCTAACCTCATTAGTGCCGGCTTTGGTTATCACCTGGGCATGTTTGATAGTTGATTCCAGGTCAGAAATCCGCGTTTCGATTCTGCGCTGCTCCTCTTTAGCATTCACGTACTCCGCGTTTTCCGATAAATCACCTTGCTCTTTTGCTGTATGAATAGCTTCGGCGATTTCCCGCCGCCGCACCGTCTTTAACTCATGCAGTTTATCCTGCAGCTCTTTATATCCTTCCTTGGTTAAATATGTTTCTTTCATATGGGCTTAAATTAATTAGACTTAATATTTATCCGCCCTGTCGGACGGACGCTAACCTATTTTTCTTTATCTAAAAAGCCAGTGTATGCATCTGTCATCAATCGGTCAAGCAACTTTTTTCACACTTTGTCATACATCCCTGACAGCCCCAAATATCAGCTTTATACCTAACAAATCTAAAAACCAACATCTCCGAAATTCGCTTCTCACCGTCGTCCAAACGCCAAACAATTTAGCCATTTAACAATTTAGCCATTATTAATCTTCCTCGTGATCCACCCACCACTGCCAGATATCACCAGCTACCGGCACCGCGTCCACGTCTCCCTTGCCGCCCTTTTCCAGCATCACCGTAATTACTAATTCCGGTTCTTCAATCGGCCCGAAACTGGTAAACCAGGCATGGGTCAAGTCATCTTCTCCCCCAATCTGGGCCGTGCCCGTTTTCCCGGCCAGGTCTATCGACATTTGTGATAAAAATCTGGCCGATCCTCCCGTCACAGCCTGGCGCATACCGCTGGCCACTACATCCAAATAGGCCTGCTTAATTGCTACCGATCGGCTGTCATCGGGCTCCGCCGTCTTCTCCTGATCCGGTCGCTGGTAGGCTTTCATTAAATATGGCCGATATATCGTCCCCCGATTAGCCACTCCCGCCGTGGCTGTGGCTACCTGCAAAGGGGTAGCCAGCACATCTCCCTGCCCAATACTAAAATGATATGTGTCACCCACATACCACTTCTCTCCTTTAACCTCTTGTCTCCATTCCGGAGTTGGTAATAATCCTTTTACTTCTCCCGGCAAATCAATCCCGGTTTTATCTCCCCAGCCAAATTGCTCTAAATATTCATTCGCTTTATATACCCCCATCCCCGCTTTAGTTTCATTGCCGCCCACCAGTAAATAAAAAAATGTATTTACTGATTCCGCGATCGCCTTAGTTACATTAGTAGTGCCATGCCCCCCGGCTTTCCAGTCCGGAAATGACCACGGACCAATATTTATGCCCCCGGTTGATTCAATCGTACTGCTGGATGATATAGTGCCTTCCTGCAGGCCTCCCGCCGCCAGCATAGGTTTAATAATCGACCCCGGCGGATAAACCCCGCTAATGGCTCGATTAAAAAGCGGCCTCAAATCATCCCTAAAATACCGTCCCGCCTCATTTTTTAAAAAAGGCTGTGAAAAAACATTGGGATCATATGCCGGATAGCTGACCAAAGCCCGCACCGCCCCTGATCTGGGATCAATCGCCACCACTGCTCCCGCCTGACGCTCTCCCCCCTCTTCCTCTATCTTAATCGACCTATCCGCCAGCCGATCATATATATATTGTTGTAATTCGGCGTCAACTGTTAAGTAAATATCCGCGCCCTTTTTCGCCGCCTCTTCCCCCACTTCCTTTTGCGCCTGACCGGCCGCGTTCACTTCAACCAATCTCGCTCCGCGCACCCCCCGCAATAATTGATCTTGCTGATATTCAATTCCTGACTTGCCCGTAATATCAGTCAACCCCAAATCATTTCGAGCCTCTATTTCTTCCGCCGTCACCGGACTGGTGTATCCCAGCACCGGGGACATAGCCGGCGCGTATTCATACTTGCGCACCGAAGACGATATAAGCCTAACTCCCGGCAGGTTATTTAATTCCCCCTCTATAACAATCACCTGCTCATGCGGCAAAGCCTTAGCCACCGGAATAATTTTCTGCTCCGATCTGGCCCGCCTTAATGCCTCCACAACCACTCCCGGCTCAACTTCAAGCAAGGCCGGCAATTTCTCCACCAGTGGGGTCTCATTCTCCTCGGTTGGCAGGGCGCCCGGATCAATTACCAAATCGGTACTGGCAATATTGTCTACCAGTTGTCTTCCGTCACTATCAAAAATCAACCCCCGCGCCGCCGGTAAAGGCAAAAAAGATACCCGATTCCCCTCTGCCCGCACCTGATATTTTTCCCCTTGAATAATCTGCAATTGCCAGCCCCGCCCCAGGATTAACCCCGTCACCGCCACCAATAATAATCCTAATATATAATCTCTTCTCACTATTTTCACCGGTCTGATTCCTGGCGTCTCAATCACCTTCTCCTCCCGGGCCTGACTGGATTCAAAATCTATCATGTGATGATATTAGTGGATCGACGATTAAAATAGATCACCACCACCACCACATACGATATAATAATAGCCAGCAATAGCGGCACCGCGGTTTTCGACCAGGGAATCCCCACCGCCAGATTATTAGCCGCCTGCTGATATTCGGGCAGTAATCTGACGGCTGAAATAATTTCCGGCAGAAAATAAATTACCGCTTGCCCGCTAATCAGTCCGGCCATCCATAACCAAAAAACCACCGACAAATCAATCTGGGGCTTCCCGACTCTCCATATTAACCATGGCACAAGTACCATCACCATAATTATCCCGGGCAGCATTGATGTCATCAATTCCCCGATAACAATCAATCCCGACAGATAAACCAATGATCCATCCATCAAAAATATCACCATTACCGGCGCCAGCCATAACCAGGGAATTCCCCCCAACCATTGGGTTAGCCAAGTGCCCAGCAGTATGCCCACCCACCACACCAGCGGACTCGTTTGCCGGCTAACACCCAAATTCATAGAGCGGATAAAATTTGCACTGCCTCGAGCTCCCGTGGATCATATGGTAATTTAAGACGAGCCCGCTGATATGAATCATAATCTTCACTGATTGTCTGGCTGATTATACCCACTAATAATCCTTGCGGCATTAACTCTCCCTGGGCGCTGGTTACCACCGGTTGATCCAGCGCCAGGTTCGCGTCTTTTCGCACCATGGATAATTCCACCGTGGTATATGTTCTTCCTTTGACCAGACCTCGTCCGGGATTTTCTTCATCCACCACCTCCGCCGGAAATGATGTCGCTGGATTAGTAGTTAAATATAATAGGGAAGAATTTTCGTATAGCTCCGCCACTATACCCACCAGCACCGAGTTGTATATCACCACCGGAGACCCTAATTGCACCCCATCTTTTGTCCCTCGATTAAGCAGATAACTGGTTTTTAAAGGATCGGTCGGATCGGCTGCAATTTCAGCCGCCACTAATTTGTAATCATCAAAGGCCATTGATCCAATTTGTTTTCGAAGTCTGGCGTAATCACTAACTTCCGCCCGCAGTCTAATATTCTCTGCCGTTAAGGTCGCCAGCTGTTCTGCCACATCATTCGACACCGCCAGTTTTCCCACCTTAAACCAGCCGCCCACCGATTCCACCCACCATCCCCATGCTTGGCCTCGGACCGGTTTAAATAATGGCATCTGCAGCCCGCCTAAAACTAATATCACTGCCAACAACCCTAATAACGCATATTTATTTCTCCTCTCCATAACGACCCTATGCTAACTTTGTTTTCAATAAGCGTCAATAATTAGTCTTGTAATCGCCTATAGGCAGGCGACGCTCCCCTCCTCTTTATATTAAGAAGAAGGGTTGGAGATGAAACATGCAACGTCGAGATTCTATCATTTGGATTTTGGATTTGATTTGACATTTGGATTTTGACATTTGGATTTTTATTTTAACTGCACGTCATGCACTGAAGGCAGTAATACTTCCTGCACCGCCTCCAGATCTTCCAATACAAATCCTGTCCCCCGCACCACACTGGTTAGCGGATCATCGGCCAATCTGGTCGGAATCCTCGTGGCCTGGCTAACCACCTGGTCTAATCCTCTAAGCAAACTTCCGCCTCCGGCCATCATTATTCCTTGTTCAATAATATCTGATATCAACTCCGGCGGTGTCTCTTCCACCGTGGTTTTAATCGCGTCCACAATCCCCGTCACCGATCTCTGCAGAGCCTCTCGCACTTGGCCGTCACTTAAAATAACTTCTTTTGGCAGTCCCGTCACTAAATCTCTCCCCCTAAGTGGAGTTTCCAGAATTTGATCCATCTCCACCGCCGATCCAATTCTGATTTTCACGTCTTCGGCCGTTCTTTCTCCCACCAGCATATTAAAGTTATCCCTGGCGTAATGAATAATGTTGTCATTCATCTCATCTCCGGCCACTCTTAGCGTTTTGCTAACCACAATTCCGCCTAAAGAAATCACTGCTACTTCCGTAGTTCCCCCGCCAATATCCACCACCATATTTCCGGCCGCCTCATGCACCGGCATCCGGGAGCCAATCGCCGCCGCCATCGATTCCTCAATCAAAAAAACGTTCCTGGCCCCGGCTCTAAGACTAGCCTCCTCTACCGCCCTTCTTTCCACTTCCGTCACGGATGAAGGAATGCCAATCACAATCCTTGGCCGCGGCAGTAAGTGCAGGCCCTCCTGATGCACCTTCTGTATAAAATAGCGCAGCATTTGCTCGGTAACTTCAAAGTCAGAAATCACCCCATCCTTCAGCGGTCGAATTGCCACGATATGCGCCGGTGTCTTGCCCACCATGCGCTGGGCGTCTTTACCAATCGCCAATACTTCCCCTGTCCGCTTATTAATCGCCACCACCGATGGCTCATTAATCACAATCCCCTTCCCATTCACATACACCAGCGTGTTAGCCGTGCCTAAATCAATACCTACGTCTTGGGAAAAGGCGCCGAAAATTTTATCCATCACTCTCATGCCTTAACAACTTTTAACAAATCACTACCTTTAATTAATCTTATTTCTTCACTTGTCCGGGCCTTAATCTCTACTTTAGATCCGGTTTTTTCAGATACTACTGCCCGCCATGGCATTCCTGTCAAATCAGCATCTTTAAGCTTCATTCCTCCTGACACCCCCGCCCGATCATCATACAAAACTTCAATCCCAGCTCCTAATAAATCCTCATAAATTTTATCAGCTCTTTCTATCACCGCCTTATTGTCTCCCGGCATAACCGCCAGGTAAACCTGAAATGGGGCCACGGACTTAGGCCAGATAATACCCCCGTCATCATTAAATTTTTCTACTATCACCCCCATCACTCGCGATGATCCAATCCCATAGGAAGCCATATGCACCGGTTTTCGCTCCCCGCTTTGATCGGTAAACATGTAGCCAAAAGCCTCCGAAAATTTTGTGCCCAGCGGGAATATATTTCCCACCTCCGATACCTTAATCTCTTCCGATCCATCCTTCAATTCATCACTAGCCACCTCCGCGTTATAGTACGCCTGCTCCCGCTCATCCCAATACACAATATCCTCCCCCGATTCACACCTGGTATCAAATTCATGGGTAAATTCATCCGTGAAATCTCCACCGCCCGCCAAAGCCACTATGGTATCTTCACCTATACCCAATCGGTCAAATATCTTCACGTATACATCCTTAATCCGGTCATAATATTCCCGGCGATCTTCATCAGACGCGTGAAAACTATATAAATCTTTCATTCTAAATTCCCGGCCGCGCAGTAATCCCGACTTTGGCCGTTCTTCATTTCTAAATTTAGTTTGAATTTGATAAGCCGCGAATGGTAAATCCTTATAGCTCATCCTTTGCTTCATAAATAGCGGCGTAATTACTTCTTCATGAGTCGGACTCAAAATATATGATGCCTTATTCTTTTTCCTCGACTTATCATTGGCTCCCCTGACTTCAAATAATATATCCGTCTCCATCCGATCAGTCTTTTCCCATAATTCTCGAGGCACCATGGCCGGCATCAATATCTCCGATCCCACCTTGTCCATTTCTTCTCGAATAATATTTTCTATTCTGGTTAACACCCTAAGCCCCAAAGGCAAATAACTATATACCCCGGCCATCGTCTGATCAATAAAACCCGCCTTTTGCAGTAGGGTGGCGTTTATCGTATCAAACTCCTTAGCCTCTTTATTTGTCCTGGTGATAATTTGATCAATTCTCATAATAATCCCTTCTCTTAGTCTAGTGCCCTCGCCTCTATCCGGACAAGCGCCACTTTACGAATTCGCGGCATTCACATGAAATTAGCCGCATTCGCATCGCCTCCAGGTCATTCGCCTGCCATTCGCGGATTAGCATCGCCTATGCCGAAAAGAAAAATCTAATCACGTCCTTATAGGTAATTACCAGCATCAACAATATCAGCAAGGCGAAACCAGTCATATGGCTGATTTGCTCAATTTTACCCGGAATTTTCTTTCTAAATATCGCTTCCATCAAGACAAATAATATTCTGCCGCCATCCAGGGCCGGAATTGGCAATATATTTATAATCGCCAGATTTATGCTAATCAGCGCCGCGAATTCCAGCACATAACTAATGCCCAGGTTGGTCACCTCATTGGTATACACTGCGATTCCAATCGGCCCTGTCAACGCGTCCTCTACCCCCGACCCGCTAAACAACTGCTGCAGCACCATAATAAACTGGCTGACAATCGCCGCCAGCATATACCAGGTTCGGGTTATGCCCGCCCAAGGTGTCTGCCACCAGGGCACTTTCATAAGTCCGGTCGCCTGTACGGCGATCCCAAATGGACCCTCATCCAACGGCCATTCTGCTCGAGGAGCTATGCTTAAAGTTATATGACGACCTTGCCTTTCCACTTCCATCTCTACTTCCTGCCCGCCTTTTTCCCGGCCTATTCTCTGCACCTCTGAAATCACCGGCGCGTCTATCCCATCCAATTCGTCAATCCGATCTAATTCTTTCAGCCCCGCGCTTTCGGCCGGCGTGCCCGCGTCAATTCCCACCACAAAAGTTTGTAGATCAGTTACTGTATTTTTATTCTCTTCGGTCACCATTGTGGGCACTCCCAGGCCGGCCTGCACGCTAAGCAGTACTACTGCTAAAACCAGGTTCATCACCACTCCGGCCGCCAGAATAACTATTCTCCACGGAATAGATTTACCGCCAAAGCTCCCCGGCCCCGGATTCATATCCTGCATATCCTCCCCCTCTATCTTCACGTATCCGCCTATCGGCAGGGCATTAAATGAATAAGTTGTTTCCCCTTTTTTGAATGACCATAATCTGGGCGGGAAACCAAAAGCGAATTCTTCCACTCGGCATCCAGCCCGCCTGGCTGCCCAAAAATGCCCCCACTCATGCACCAGCACCAGCACCAAAAGCAGTCCCACGAATACTATTACCGTCAGCCAAATCATATCCGGTAGCTTAACTTCTTATCCCTCGTCTGGCCAGAGTAATATTAAAAAAGCCCCGTTTCCGAGGCATTATCAAGGATTTGATTTAATTAAAATCACCAGCCCCAATATTTTATTATCGCCGCGCCCACAAAGAATATGCCGGTTAATACCACATCATCCCACCGGATACGCCTTTTATCTTTACCTCTGGTCGGCCACAGCCAATCCAAAGGCTTTAATATATCCATCACCACCGCCATTAACAGAAAAACCAGAATACCCTGTCCCACGTAATATAGTATCAGGCTCACCATGATCAACCTCCTATATTTGTACAAAGATCAACAAAAGCAGATCTTGAACCCTAACACTCTCTCAATACCTGGTCAAATTAAAACCAACCAACATGTCGGCTTTACCTAAACACGCCAAGACTTTTGGTATGACTAATTTAATCATTCCGTCATTGAAAATTCCCGCCCGTATTCGGATCATTAGCATCACCTTCAGGGTATTCGGCTCATTTGGATTTGATTTGGATTTTGGATTTTGAAATTTGAGCTTTATATCGTCACCACCTCTTCTTCTTTTTTCCTGACCATCTCCTCTAATTCTTTATTCGCCTCATCAATCAATTTATCTAATTTTTCCCGTCCATCATAAAAATCATCCTCCGTAACATCTCCCGCGTCCTTTTCCTCCTTAATGCCCTTTACCGCCTCGTCTCTGGCCTGCCGCAATTTTACTCGGGCCTCTTCCGACTTGTTGTGGATCAATTTTACCGTCTGTTTTCTGGTCTCCTCCGTCAAGCCCGGCCACGACATGCGGATCACTTCCCCATCAATAGCCGGTGACGCTCCCAGGTCTTCCTGTGTTAAACTCTTGGCTATCGCTTCCTTGGCTCCCGGATCCCAGGGAGTAATTACCAATGTCCTGGCATCCACATTACTAATCCCCGCCAAACCATTCAAAGGCGTCCGACTGCCATAATGTTCTACCTGTATTTTATCTACCATCTCACTGCTTACCCGCCCCGACCGCAAACTCACGATTTCTTCCTGAAACCATTCAGCTATTTCTTCCCGGGCCATCTCGAATAACTCCATCTGATCTTTTATCGCCATATATATTTTAAATAAATCTTAACATTTTAAAAATAACCACTGCTATTAGTATTTAGCAATTACTCACCCCTGTCACTATCTTTTTTTGGGATAGACACTAATAACATCTGCTTGGCCAGCTTCTCGTTTCCCAAGCCGGACGTGATCCGATAATAATCCCGCCATCGCATCATGGCGCCCAATAATTCCGGCGAGGGCCCGTCCCGAGTCAGCCGCCGGCTCAAATATAGGCCTATTTCCGCCACGTTTTCCGGCTTAACCGAATGCTCCAGCGCCAGCCGCTCCAGCATCCCTAGTCGTCCCAGCTCTATCACCAGGTCACTAATTTCACTCTCGCTTTTTACATTAATTTCCCTCACATTCCACCTCTCGCACCGCGACAATATCGTCGGCAAAAGTCGGCTTGGCCACCGCGTACTCAAAATTATTCTCACTCCGGCCCGGCTGTCTTCCAGTAATTTTAATAGCGCGTTTCCAGCCGGCGCGTTCATCAGCTCCGCTCTGGGAATCAATAAAAACCGCAAATTATTAGTCGCCGTCAGTGTTATTCTCTTCAATCCATTTCTTACTGCGCCTATCCCCAAAGATTTTTTATCCGATCTCACCCAATGCACATCGGGATGAACTTCACTGGCCATAGTCCGGCACTGCCGGCATTTACTGCATGCTCCTTCCTCAACTTCTCTGCACATCAGCTCTTGAGTAAAATCCTTCATTAATTTCTCCAGCCCCTCATCACTCGCCCCCACTATCAACAAAGGCCCCGTGCTCTCCAGGGGTTTTTTCCACTCGGCAATTATCCTCTCTCTCTGTCGATCTTGATTATGCCGCTTTTCCATATCAAAATTATAATATTTTTTCTGACGGAATTCGGGTCATTCGGATAGTATTCGGGTATTAGGGTCGCCCCATTATTTTTTCGCCAGATAATGCAGGAAAGGCGGGGCCACAAACAAAGAAGAGTATGTTCCCACCACAGTTCCCGCCGCCAGCGCCACGATAAACCACCTGATGGTAACTCCCCCAAATATCAGCAATGCCGCCAGCACCAGTAAAGTTGTTAACGAGGTGTTAAGCGATCGAATCAGGCTGGCCTTTACCGCTCGATCTAAAATATCACTTAAAGGCGCGCTTCGATTTTTAATATATTCGCTCTTCAATCGATTAAACACCACGATCGTATCATTTACCGAATAGCCCAAAATAGCCAGCATAGCCGTCACAAACAAAGTATCTACGGATATGTTCATTGTTTTGCCTAGAATCACAAATAGTGCCAGGACAAATACTAAATCATGCACTAACGCGTAAACCGCCGCCACCCCAAACTTCCACGACGACATTAAATCCGTAGCCTGTCGAAAAGTATAAGCCAAATACACAACCAGCACTAGTATCACTACCGTGATAGCTGCCACCGCCTTCTTCCTCAACTCCTGGCCAATCGTCGGCCCAATCGATTCAAATCTCAACACTTCCACCAATATTCCTTCATCCTCTAAAACCAAAGTCAATCTTTGCCGGTCGCTCTGATTCAAAGGAGACATTTTAATCATCACCCGGTCTTTCTCGGTTGCCTGCACGGTAGCCGCGATACTGGCTTTTTGTCCCACCGTCTCTCGAATTTCCACCGCGCTCTGCCCTTTGGTTGATATCTCCATCAAAGACCCGCCCGTAAAATCTACTCCCCATTGCGGCCTGATCACCACCACTATCGCCACGCTAATCAAAATCGTCGCCATCGATATCACTTGCCATCTTGACATATTTTTAATCATGATTTTTGATCTCTTTAACTGCTAATAACCAGGGTTTATGCGTCTTAGGTGACGCCAAAACCAGTCTCATCAAAGTTCTGGTCACGGTGATGGCTGTGAATAATGATATGATCACTCCTACCGCGAAAGTCACCGCGAAGCCCCTGATTAACGAACTGCCAAACGCGTACAGCACTGCCGCGGTCAGTAGACTGGACACATTTGAATCACGAATTGAATTCCAGGCTTCAGTAAATCCATCCTCCAGCGAAAATCTCACCGATCTGCCTCTCCGCAAATTCTCTCTAAATCTCTCAAAAATCAGCACATTAGCATCCACCGCCATGCCTATCGTCAAAATAAATCCGGCCACTCCGGCCAAGGTCAAAGTAATCGGAATCAGCTTCACTATCGCCAGAAAAACCAGCGCGTAAATTATCAAAGCCGCCGTCGCGATAATTCCCGGCAATCGATAAAATACTATCATCCAGATCATCACCGCGATCAATCCCATAATTCCCGCCACCACGCTATCCACCACCGACATCCGACCCAGCGAAGGTCCCACCGTTTGCTGTCCAATTAATTCAATCGGCACCGGCAATGCTCCGGCGTTCAACCGTTGTGATAATTGCTTGGCTTCCTCCAGGGAAAAACCACCCGAGATGACCGCCTGTCCGTTCTTGATTTCCTCATTCACCACCGGCGCGCTAATTGGCACCCCATCCAGATAAATAGCCACTCGTGATCCCACTGCTTCTCTGGTCAAATCAGCAAACAACTCACTTCCCTCGCTGTCAAATTCCAAATTCACCTGCGGCGATCCGCTTACTTGATCAAACACCACCGTCGATCTTTTTAGATTTTTCCCCGTCAAATCCGTTCTCTCGAACAATGGCCCGGTAGGTCCCGTTGGATCATCAATATTAAATTCCTCCGCCGCCCCCTCCCCTCCCGCTTCCCGCCTGAAATCCAATTGTGGGGTCGCCCCAATCAGTTCAATCGCCTGGTTTGGATCATCTACTCCGGCCAGCTCCACGATTACCCGCCATTCATCACCCACCCGATTGGTTTGAATGATTGGCTCCGATACCCCATATAAATTTACTCTTCTCTCTACTACATCTCGAATTCCGGCCAAAG
>QIFI01000004.1 GCA_003229735.1 Candidatus Anderseniibacteriota bacterium
ATCGGCCGCCAGCGCGGCGGCTTGCCGCTGATGCGGCAAAAACCCCAACCGTTGGCCCCGTATAAGAGCAAGCTCTATACGGGGTAAACTTAAAAGGCCACTGCTCTACCAATTGAGCTATGGATGCCGGATGGGATTTGTTTTGGTATTTTTTAGGGTTGTGAAAAAAGGATACTATTACCTGATTTCATTTAGTGTTATACTTAATTATGAAGATAATTACAATAGTTAAGTTTTAATTTATTAATTATATGACTAATGCAAATACAGCGACAGTGCGGCGAGTGAGCTATGTGTCGATCATAGCTTTGTCGATTGTGGCAGTGGCCACGCTGGTTTTTTATGGATCCAGCGCGGAAGCGGTTAAAACAACTTATAAGTTCGTGGTGAGGGGTGACGTGAAGGCAGTGGATCGTGCGGGGAATACGGTGACGGTATACGGCCGGTACTCATCGGCGGAGGCCAAGGAGGAGCTGGCCGGGTCGGTGGTGGAGTTTAACGTGAAGGGAGCGAAAGTGTATAAGTATGATGAGAAGCTAAAGAAAATGAGAACGACTCTAGGAGCTTTGAATTTAGGAGACGAGGTGGTATTGCAGGGAAATAAGAAGAAGGCGGGCCAATTCAGAGTATCTAAGATTACCAGGAATTATCATACGGTGAATCTGCGCGGAACATTACAGGGGCATGATCTGGATGGCGGAATATTGGAAGTGGATATTGATAAATTGGTGAGGAAGGCGGACGGTAAAGCATACAAGACGAAGACATTCCCCAAAGGGACCAGGGTGAAGGTATATTATGATAAAGACAGCACTAAAGTAGTAAATAACACGGGAGTGGAAATTAATCGGGATGATATTGCGAATAGTAATGAGAAAGTGACGATTCTGGGAATAACCATGCAGTATGGATCACGGTTTACGGCCGGGCCGGATGTGACGGTGTGGGATGGAAAGTATACGTTTTAGCGGCTGGTAAGAGAGATAGTAAAACCGCGCCGAAGAGGCGCGGTTTTTTGACACGCCCCTCACCCCAGCCCTCTCCCCGAAGGGGAGAGGGGGAATTTGATGATAGCGTCTTAGTGCTCCTCACCTTTTTCTCTCCGAAGGGGAGAGGGGGACGTCGCGATAACAGTGAGTTAATAACCAATTCCCAATTCCCACTCAAATCCCAATGATCACTGACGACACGGCGGCACCCCTCATCCTGGCCTTCTCCCCTGGCGAGGGGAGAAGGGAACGCAGTGCTCTCCGCTGGCATTTTAGCAGGTCTGGTTAACTAAAGATTTTATGGCGGGTGTTTTGAAATTCTTCGAGTAGTTTTTTTTGTTTGCGTGAGAGACGTTTGGGGATAGTGACTTCTATGTTTACCAGATGATCTCCGGTTCCTGAATCATTGAGGTGGGGAAAGCCCTGATCGGCCAGGGTGATGGTGTGGTTAGGCTGGGTGCCGGCCGGGATGCTGATTTCTTTAGGACCGTTTAAGGTATCAATAGTTTGAGTGGCGCCTAGAGCGGCTTCATAAAAAGGGATGGTAAGTTTTGAAATTACATTGTCATTTTGCCGAGACATGGCTGAATGAGGTTGAACATGAATGGTGACATAAAGATGACCGGGAGGGCCGCTGTGGAGTGGGGCTTCTCCCTGGCCGGAAACGCGGATGGTCTGACCGTCGGCAATACCGGCGGGGATATCAACGGTGAGTGAGCGATCGGTCATTTGACGGCCTTCGCCGCGGCAGGCGCGGCAAGGAGTGGAGGCTTGTTTACCTTCGCCGCGGCAGGCGGGACAGGTGGTGCTTTGGGTGAATGTTCCCAGCATGGTCTGCCTGGATTTATTAATAGTGCCTTGGCCCCGGCAGGTGGCGCATTCTTTAATGGGGGTGCCGGGTTCGGCGCCATTTCCCTGGCAGGTTTGGCATTTCTGATAGAGGCGATGGGAGAGTTCTTTTTTGAGTCCCTGGGCTGATTCGGTAAAGGAGATGGTGGTATCAACTTGAACATCATGGCCGCGATTTGGGGCGCGGGTTTGTTCTCTTTGGTTGAAAACCTGATTAAATATGTCGCCGATGCCGGAGAAATTACCGAAGTCATTCATGTTTACATGCACGCCTTCACTAAATGGGTTAAAGCCGCCGGACCCGCCGGAGCCGCCCTCAAAAGTTTGGCCAAATTGGTCATATTGAGCCCGCTTTTGGGCATCACCCAGGGTCTGGTAGGCGTTATTTACCTGCTTGAATTTTTCTTCGTCACCGCCATCTTTATCCGGATGGTATTGATGGGCCAGCTTGCGATAAGCTCGTTTAATGTCATCAGCGGAGGCAGTTTTATCTACGCCCAGTATTTGATAGTGGTCTTCCATGAGTGATTAGTATGGCTATATATTAGGGTTATGTCAAGGGAAGTGGTGCAATATTACCTCTCACCCCAGCCCTCTCCCCCTTCAAGAAGAAGAGATTTGCTTTTATAATTTCAGGCGCTCGACCGTGGTTTGGGTTTTGATAATGAAGACGAAGCCGAGGTGCTGGACAATTATTAAGATGAGGGCTATTAGACCCACGATAGGAAAAGCGATGATGGGAACAAAAATTCGGGAGACGAGAATAAGACCAATAATAATGGCTACGGCGGTGATAACCGGATTATCCCGGGTAATTAAAGCCAGCTGCTGATTTATGACGGAGGTGATCATTTGGGGCAACTGATCATTTATTTCAGCCAGAGGGTTTGAGGATTGGGCCTGGACCTGTTGTTGAAGCTTTAATTTTTCTTCCGGCGGGAGGTTGGGATAGGCCTGGTCAATTTGTCGGGCGACTGCCTGATCGACGGCGGCTGATGATAATAAAGTGAAGTTGGGGCCAGTGAGAACCTTAATGATGGGCCGGGAGACGGCTTCGATATAGGTTTCGGGAACCTGCAGACCGCGGCCGTTAAATTCATCAATAATGCGATCCATGCTTAAGCCGGCGATGATGATGATCAGGCCAAACAGGACATAGCGAGTGCCGTTGAAGAAGGTGGGTAAGATACGAAATTTTATCCGGCCTTTTATTTCCGCGCGGATGAAATTTTGACCGGCGGCCAGAATGATGGCCAGGACAACGGCGGCGCCAATGGCGCTGGTAGTGAAACCTCCCACTACGGTCAGGAGGACAGGCAAGCCCATAACCAGGGAGAGGCTGGGAAATGGAGATTCCAGTAAACCGAGCGTTATGGTAAGCAGAGCTACCCAAAAGGTGACAGCAATGATGGCGGCCGTGAGGATAACCGGATAAACATTTACAACATTGATATTGTAGACGGTATACCAGAACATCAGGCCGCTATATATGAGCATGAATATGACGAGGCCGAGTTGTTTCTGTTGAGTGGTGGTCATGGAGAGGATGAATGATGTTTGTGTTTATTTTAACAGAGTTTGAGGGATTACGGGAACTCTTGAATCACGGTGCATCCCCCCTCATCTTCGCCTTCTCCTCCGCGTGGGGAGAAGGGACCGCGCGGCCGGGTTATTTTTCTTTGGCTGGTTCTGTTTCTTTTGCAGGTTGTGGTTTGACTTCGGCGGTACCTTCGACGACATCTTCTGATTTAGATTTAGCCTCTTTAGGCGGCGCGTCGGGAGAGGCAGTTTTTTGATTAGCCTGCTGGTACATCTTTTCCCCAACTTTCTGGGCGGCGGCGCTTAAATCAGCGGCGGCTTTTTTAATGTCTTCCAGGTTGTCCTGGTCTTTGACTTCCTTGAGTTTTTTAATTTTGGCTTCAATATCTTTCCGGGTGACGGCATCTACTTTGTCACCGGCGTCTTTAAGAGTTTTTTCGGTGCCGAAGATGAGCTGGTCGGCCTGATTCTTTGTTTCAATAGCTGATTTTTTTTGTTTATCTTCAGCGGCGTGTTTGGCGGCGTCGGCTTTCATGCGCTCTATTTCTTCCGAGCTGATGCCGGAAGAGCCTTCGATCTTGATGCTTTGCTCTTTACCGGTGGCTTTATCTTTAGCGGAGACATTTAAAATACCATTGGCATCGATGTCGAAGGTGACTTCCACTTGCGGAACACCGCGAGGAGCGGGAGGCAGGCCATCGAGAACGAATCGGCCAAGTGATTTATTGTCGGCAGACATTTCACGCTCGCCCTGCAGGACATGAATTTCGACCTGGGGCTGGTTATCAGCGGCGGTGGAGAAGACTTGAGATTTTTTAGTGGGGACGGTGGTGTTTTTGTCGATTAGAGAAGTGCGGATGCCGCCGAGTGTTTCCAGGCCTAAGGTCAGCGGGGTGACATCCAGGAGAAGAATGTCTTTAACATCTCCCTGTAAAATGCCGGCTTGGATAGCGGCACCGGTAGCAACAACTTCATCCGGATTGATGCCCTGATGCGGCTCTTTATTAAATAACTGTTTAACCTGCTCGACAATTTTTGGCATGCGGGTTTGGCCGCCCACCATGACGACCTGGTCGATGTCGTCAGCTGATACTTTAGCTTCGGCCAGAGCTTCTTTAGTTAATTTGATAGAGCGGTCGATGTATTCATGGACCAGTTCTTCAAGCTGGGCCCGGGTCAGAGTAAGGACCAGGTGCTTAGGACCTGATTCGGTGGTGGTAATGAAGGGCTGATTTATCTCGGTGGTGGTGGAGGTGGATAATTCGTGCTTGGCTTTTTCGGCGGCTTCTTTGAGGCGCTGTAAGGCCATCTGATCTTGAGACAGATCAAGGCCTTCGGCGGATTTGAACTCTTTGACAATCCAGTCGATAATACGCTGATCAAAATCATCACCGCCCAGGTGGGTATCGCCGTGGGTGGCCACAACTTCAATGGTATCATCGGCTACTTCCAGGATGGAGATGTCAAAAGTTCCACCGCCAAAATCATAGACGACTATTTTTTCGTCTTTCTTTTTGTTCAGGCCATAAGCCAGAGCGGCGGCGGTGGGCTCATTTATAATGCGCCTTACTTTGAGGCCGGCAATTTCGCCGGCATCTTTAGTGGCCTGGCGCTGGGCGTCATCGAAGTAAGCGGGGACGGTGATGACAGCCTCGGTGACTTCGGTGCCTAATTTAGCTTCAGCATCGGCCTTGATTTTTTGCAGAACCATAGCGGAAATGGCGGCCGGACGAACATATTCATCGCCAAATTTAATTTCTACCGCGCCGTCACTCCCCTCTTTTAGTTCATAGGGCAGTAAATCTTTATCTTTTCGCACCACTTCATCATTAAAGCGGCGGCCAACTAAACGTTTGGCGGAAAATATGGTATGAGCGGGATTGACTACGGCTTGACGCTTGGCGACTACCCCGGCCAGACGCTCGCCAGCTTTGTTGATGGCAACAACGGATGGGGTGGTGCGGTTGCCCTCGCTGTTTTCTAATATAGTCGGCTGACCACCTTCGACATGCGCGAACGCGGAGTTGGTGGTTCCCAGATCTATTCCAATGATTTTTGACATAGTATGTTTTTAATTTCTAATTATTAATTATAAATGGCAATTTAATTTTTCATGACAAGTTGACGAGTTTCGATTACATATTACTGGGCTACTTTGACTTTAGCGGGACGGAGAACCTGATCACCAATCATGTAACCGGGCAGGACTATTTCGGCGACCATTCCATGGGTGACGGTTTTTTTAGAAACATAGCCAATGGCTTCATGTATAGAGGGATCAAATTTGAGGCCCGCGGTCTCGATGCGGGTGATACCATATTCGGCCAGGATTTGATCCATTTGCCGGGCAATATGGAGGACACCTTTGGTCCAGTCATCATCTTTCAAAGCTGGGGGTACATGTTCGGTCATGACGTGAAAATTGTCGACCAGGCTTAATAGGGATTGCGCAATCTCCTGAATGAGCTGGCGGCGAGCTATTTGTTCCGTTTCATATTGACGCTTTTTGTAGTTGTCAAGTTCGGCCCGGGCGCGCTGCCAGCCGGCCAGATATTCCAGTAATTTCTGGTTGGATGAGTGAATTTGAGTGGAGTGTATCATATTATTAGTTGGTAGTTTTTTAGTTTGTAGTGAGTAGTTTTTTTACTGGCTTAAAATTTCGGCTAGGCTATTGATATAGGCCCGGTTACGCTGATAGGGCATGCGTTTGGGGCCGGTGACAATAAGAGTAATGGCTTCATGGTTGTGATTTCTGAATTTTCTAGCAATTAAGCTGGTATGTTGAGCAGATATTAAGGGGTTTTCCTGACCGATGAAGACAGTCGGCTCGGTTGATTCATCCTGATTATCAATCAAATCTAATAAATCGTCAAGGCGTTGCAAGACTTCAGCTATTTCCTGAACGGTGTCCAGTTGATGGTCATAATCAGCTAAATGTTGAATCAGAGGAGCCAGGCCGGCTTGCCCAATATTGGCTTGATGCTCCCAGGCACAGATGGCTACGGCATTTGATAGAGAAGACAGCAGATCCGCGGAGGGGCCAGCCAGCTGGTCGGAATCGTCCACCAGGGCCTGCCACTGTTTAGCAACACGTTGATGTTGCAGGGCGGATAATCGGCGTTGATGAAGAGTGTTCAGATAAAAGCGGTAGCCCTGGTCGGTGGGGACGCGACCGGCGGAGGTGTGGGGTTGATAAATAAATCCGGCGTCATCCAGATCATTCAGAATCAGGCGGATAGACGCGGAGCTTAGGGATAGATCGAGCTTTTTTTCTAAAAAAGAACTGCTAACCGGACGGGCAGTCTGGATATACTGTTCTATTAGTCCATAGAGAACTTGGGCGGGTCTTTTATCCATAGTTGGCTGGTTAGATATTAGCACTCCTGGTTAGTGAGTGCTAGTTATGAAGATACCGGTATTTGTTGGAGTTGTCAATACTAAGCCTGTGAATTTTTAATTTATAATTTATAATTTATATTGAATTATTAATGACGTAATTTTAAATGCGGCGGATGATTGCGGATTTTTGCAGTTTTGAGATAGTTAATTGCCTGCTCTATGGCTATCTCAATAAAAATAACCGATAGCCAATGACCACTTCTTCTTTGGAAGACTTTGAAAGTTGAGCTTCCAAAGATTGGCGTGAGGTTGGTGGTAGAATGTTTTGGAGCTTCTATTTGTACGCTTGCGGATGAGGGCCGACTCGGAGAAGGGTGACTTTTTGATAATTACTTTCCTGGCGAAAGATAATTCTGATGTCGCCGGTGACGTTAAGTCACCATCCAAAAATAACTTAACCATCTCTCGCCCACTATGCGCCAATCTACAACTTTTCCTCAATCAATAAACACTCACTGTAGTTATACTACAGCTCATATTTATCTTAATCCGTCGTGCGCGACACTAGCCTGCGGGCGTCGGAAAAGCTGTATCTCGGCACATATTGAACGAGATATGAATAAGTTATTTTTGGATGGCGCCTAAGGGCTCGCTCGCCTAGAAATTTTCCACGGAGAGGATGATTGCGTAGCCGAGTATTATGCGGGTTGTGCTGAAATGTTTTAATGGCCGCTCTAATTTTGGCTTGAATTTTTGGCGTCAGCTTTCGGTATTGTATATTAAAGCGCCGGTGAAATCTAACCCGCATGCAAGTTATGGAGAATTAAGCTCCTCAAACATTTCATCAACAGAGTCGAACCACCGGCTGACATTTTTGCCCTGGGCCGCTTCTTTAGAAGATTTTAAGACGGCTTTTTCTTCGGTGGGAGTCAGACCATTTTCAGTAAGCAAGGGAAAAGGTATGCCTTTCCTGATAGAAATCTGTTTGAGATAAGCCTTAATGGCGGTGCTCATGTCTATACCAAGTTCATCAAGCACCCGCTTGGCGGCCCGCTTGGTTTTCATGTCGATGCGGATTTGAATGGTAGTCATATTATGAGTATATGCGCATGTAGTGACATTGTCAATACATAAATGATTTAGGTTTTTACGGGGGCGGTGACTAATATGACGTTGGCGGCGTTGGTGGGATCGATGGAAATATCGGTGATGATGTGATTGGGCAGATTTAATGATAGGGTGTGCCAGGTGTTGCCGCCGTCTTCAGAGCGGAAGATTATATCATCGATGCCGACCAGAAAGCGGGATGGGTTGGTGGGGCTGATAGCGACCACGGTATTTTGAACCGGGGAAGTTTTACTGATGGGAATTTTCAAATCAATCCAGGTGGCGCCCCGATCACGAGACACCAGAACCCCGCCAGTGGTGCCCAGGATTAAGGAATTGGGGAACTGCTTAACATATTGAACGTCTACAATGTTGGCTTTGGGAGTGACCAGCTGTTCTACTTCTTCGCCTACGGTGCGGATTATTTTGCCTTTGCTGGTAATTAACATTAATTCTTCAGGTGAGTGAGGGGAGGGGATGATTTTTCTGACGGGAGTGTTAATAAAGCCGGTGAGAGGATCCGGTTTACCGCTGATTCTGATAGAAGTGCTCCAGGTTTTGCCGGATTGCTCACCCAACAGCACTTCACCGGTGCTGGTGGTGGCATAAACCTGGGTGGGGTTGAATGGATCAGCCACTAGAGAGGAGACGAAGACCGGGGGAGGCTGGGGCGGCTTGATAATTTCAAAAAATTGTTTTTTGGGGGGGGCGGGCCCGGGGATGGTGAGAACCCGTTCCCAGCTTTGACCCTGGTCGAGACTGCGGATAACCACTCCCTCATTACTGGCGCTGGTACCGGCCACCAGAAACACATCATTTGGCAATCGAACAAAGGCGGCGGCGGAAGGCAGGGGCTGATTCACCCGCTGCCAATTTTGACCGTTATCTTCAGATACAACTACGCCTTGTGAGGCGGCGGTGGCATAAATAGTTTGGGGCAAGTGAGAGGGGCGAACGATGGAGCGAAAGGATAGATTGGAAACATATCCGATGAGCTGGCCCTGGTCATCAATGAGCCGGGGGGCTTGGTCAAATATACCTCCGCCGCTGGTGGAGGAATAGGCGCCGCCCGGATCGGGGGGCGGAATTTCGCGCTGGAGGCAACCGGACAATTGCAAGGTGCCGAGAAACAGGAAAGGAAGAATAATGGCGCGAAGAGTGATGGGCCTTTTAGGCATGGTGTCGTATAATAAGGGGAAGTTAATATAAAAGTATCATGAAGCACACATTGACGGCAAAAGAACTTGATTGGATAAATGTGCAAAGTCCGGAGGCGAATGAGCTGGCTGAATTTATTCGGGAGAGCGGCATTAGCCGACATGACGCCGAGTACGTGGCCCAGCGTTATCATCGGTCGGGGATTACAGTTCGCAAGGATTATTTATTACTACTGATCCAGGTGCCGGTGTTTGATCGGAAACTGCGGCTGACGCAGGGAGTGCCGGTATTTTTTGTAATTAGGGATAACCAATTATTCAGTTTGCATTACCAGCCGATTATCGCGCTGGACAAGATTCGCGCTGATTTGGAGGCCAGTGAGGAATGGAAGGAGGATGCTTTTGATGGAGGAGCGGCGCATTTGGGGCTGGAGCTTACATCTTTAATCTATGAGAGTTCGTTTCGAAAGCTGGAGAGATTAAGTAAGCATATTGATATTGCCGAGGACGCGGTGTTTCAAGGTAATGAGCGCAAGATGGTGGAGGAAGTGTCGCTGTTGACGCGGGACGTGATGGATTTCAGAAAGGTGATCAGGCCGCAACTGTCCTTGTTTAAAAGATTGCCTAATCATCGTTTGATCGGTGAAGAGGTGTCGACCAAATGGGATCGGGTGAATGGACAACTGCTGAAGATGTGGGATGTGCTGGAGAGCATGTATGAAAGTACGCGGGAATTGAGCAATACGAATTTTACGCTGCTGCAGCATAAAGAGAATGAGTTACTGCGGCTGTTGACTATTTATTCAATTATCGTGATCCCGATGCTGATTTTGACGGATCCATTTTTTAATCCCCGGGCGGTAGACTCGACGATAGTTGATGATATTGCTTTTTGGTCTATTTTGGGGGTGCTGGTGGTGACATTGGTGATTATATTTGCGAGAGTTCGGGGGAGAAAGTTGATATAAATGGAAATCCAAATTTCAAAATCCAAAATCCAAATCAATTTTAAAATCCAAATGACATAAAAGAATAGGTGGTTGGGGGGGGGTGTTTTTTGCGATGGTACCGCATAACTTGTAGGATGAAGGAGTGAGTGAGGTAAGATTATATAATTCATTGACGAAAGAGGAGGAAGTGTTGGAGCCGGCAGATGGGCAAATGGTGCGGATTTATCATTGCGGGCCGACGGTGTACAAAAGGCCTCATTTGGGAAATATGCGGCGTTTTTTGTTTGCTGATTTTTTACGGCGGGCGCTGGAGGCTAATGGATTTAAGATAAAGGAGATAATGAATATAACTGATGTAGGGCATTTGACTCGGGATGATATTGATGAAGGAGAAGATAAGCTGGAAAAAGAAGCGCGAGAGAAAAAGTTGTCGCCGCAGGATGTGGCCAGGCGGGTGACGGAGCAGTTTCTGGCGGATTTAGATGCGCTGAATATTCAAAGAGCTAATCGGTACCCGAAAGCCTCTGATCATATTGCGGAGATGGTGGAGATTATTGAAAAGCTGATCGAGCGGGGTCATGCCTATCAAACTGATACCGGCGTGTATTATGACGTGACTTCTTTCGAGGGATATGGAAAGTTGTCCGGTAATAGTTTAGATAAAATCGAGGCAGGCAGTAGAGTGGCGGTGCGGGGTGAGAAGAAGCATCCGGCTGATTTCGCTTTGTGGAAAATTGATGACCCGGAGCATCTTCAGCAGTGGGATTCGCCATGGGGCAGAGGTTATCCGGGGTGGCATATTGAGTGTTCGGCGATGAGCAAGAAATATCTGGGGGATGATATTGATATTCATACCGGCGGTGAGGATAACAAATTCCCCCATCACGAGAATGAGATTGCTCAATCGGAAGGGGCTGGGGATGAACCGTTTGTGAGAATCTGGATGCATAATGCCCATCTAGTTTTGGGGGAAGCTAAATTGGCCAAATCAGAGGGGGAGCAGTTGACTTTGGATACCTTGAGAGAGCGGGGGTACTCCCCTATCGCTTATCGACTGCTGGTATTTGCCAGCCATTATAGATCTAAAATGAATTTTTCCTGGTCAGCCATGGATGAGGCGGCTGCCCTGCTTGATTCATTAAAACAATTAATGAGAATATTGAAGGACGCGGGAGCCGATAATGAAGAGGCGAGCTATGAGGAAGAAATTGTGAACGGCTGGCGCTCGGCTTTGGGAAAAGATTTAAATACTCCGGAGGCACTGGCGGTATTGATTAAATATATGCACTGGGCAAATAGCCATTTGTCAAAATCCAATGAAGAGGCGGGGTTGATATGGGCGACCCTTATGGAAATGGATAAAGTGCTGGGAGTGATGGAAATAATGGTTAAGGAATTGAGCGAGGAGACTGTGCCGGCGGATATTCAGGCATTGGCCGACAAACGAATCAAGGCCCGGGCAGAAAGGAATTTTGATGAGGCGGATAGGTTGAGGGGAGAGATTGAGGCTAAGGGGTACGTGCTAGAGGATACTGATCAGGGGGCGAGGGTGATTAGGAAATGAAAGCAATACAAGTAATAAGGCAATGCTTGAGTAAAGGGCAAAAGTTAGAAGGCAAAAGGCAAAGGTGCAGGTTAAAGGTTAAAAGTTACGGCGGCAGTGGCGCCCCCTCATCCGGCTTTTAATTTTCAAACACCGGACGGCGGTTAGGCCGTATTTGAGTTGATGAAAAAAACTCGCGAGGCGCGAGCTGGTGGTTATGATGGTTAGAGAAGGCTGGATATTTTGACCAAGTCGGCGGTGAAGACGATGGCAATTATGAGGTTAGACTATTTTTTTCTACGATGTGAAATTCATACTCCTGCTTATGGCCGGTCAGTCTGATGGTGATAGCGTGAGATGATTTTGGAATAAATAGGATGTCCATATTTGCATAGTTTAGCAATGGGAGAAAAAAGATCGGTTTTTCCTGGCAAATTTGAATGTGAGGGAGTAGACCGGGCTTGGCGGGAAAGATCCTGATGCCTTGAAGTATAGTTAGAGAATCTATTTCGGTTATGGTGTTAGTGACTGGTGCGAACGTATTCTTGACATCATAAAATATGAGTGAGTAAGTCAAGTTGTTAAGGTCTTTTAATTTGCGGGTGTGCAGAAGGATCACACAGGCCCAGGACAATAAAAGGGTAACTATAATCAACAGGGTATAGCAGGCTATGTTGAGTAAAAGCATAATGGGCTCCTTTAGTGCCGTGAGAAGTGAAGAGAACAAGGTACGAACGAAGAATAGCTCGGCAGGCGGTGAGTGTCAATTTTGTATATTTGCACAGCTTATTAATCCTAAGGCGCTATGTAAAAAAGCTCGCGAGGCGCGAGCTGGTGGTTAGAGGAGGCTGGAGATTTTAGTGAAAACAACTATGGAGACGGAGATGATGGACAAGATGATAATGATATTCCATAAGAAAAAAGTTAGTTTAGATGGCATGGTCATAATTGGGCCTGGCTTAGTTTGATGGTGTATAGGCGTATGACGTGGTCGCTGGCAAAGGATATATCTATGGGTTCATTTGAGTCGGCACGAGGGGCGAAGTGTATTACTAAGCTGTTTTGTTCCAGTCTTTGAGTATACGAAAGTCTATTCTTTCCTTGTGACAGAATGACATATGGCAGATAGCCTTGTTTACAACCTGGAATAGAAATAGATTTTATATCAGCGAAGCTGGCCACCTGATTTTCGATAGACTCGGAAAGTACTTGGGCATGTTGACCGATGCTTAGAGAAATATTGCCTTCAATGCGTTGAAATTTGTAGATGCGTTTGAGCGACATGCAGGCCCAGAAAGCCAGGAGTCCAGTCAGGACAAACACGGTGCTACAGATAACATTATAAATCATAGCAGACTCCTTGGTGTGCCGTGAAAGAAGTGAAAGGAACAAGTTACGAACATAATGTAACTCTGTGGGCCTTGAGTGTCAATTTTGTATATTTGCACAGCTTATCCACTCCACAGGAAAAGTGAGGGCTGTATACTTGGTGGGATAAGTAATTAAGAGGTCGTATGTCCACGCAAAGTAGAGAGAAGAAACAGAATAATACCCAAAAGCTATCGCCGAGGATTCCACCGCATAATTATGAAGCGGAGGAATCGGTGCTGGGGAGCGTGTTGATTGATAAGGAGGCGATATTGAAAGTGGCGGATCTGGTGACGGCTGATGATTTTTATAAGCCATCGCATCGGTATATTTATCAGAGTTGTATTGATTTGCATGAGAAGGGAGAGCCGATTGACGTGGTGTCTTTAGTGAATCGATTAAGGGAAAAGAAAATTTTAGCGGAAGTGGGAGGTGAGGTGTCAGTGACGCATCTGGCTACGACAGTGCCGACGGCGGGCAATGTGGGGCATTATGGAAGCATTGTGCAGAAAACAGCCACGCTTAGGCGGTTGATTTCGGCGGCGGCGACAATCAGCGATATGGGATTTGAGGAGGCCCAGGAGGTGGATACGGTGCTGGATGACGCGGAACAACTTTTATTCTCGGTATCACGAGAACACAGACAACAGCATTTTACCAAAGTATCGGAGGCGTTGGAGGAGGCGTTTGAGAGAATCGATCGGCTTAATAAGGGATCACAGGGATTAAGAGGAGTGCCGACCGGATTCGCGGAATTGGATAGGAAGCTGGCGGGATGGCAAAAGTCGGATCTAATTATTCTGGCGGCCCGCCCATCGGTGGGAAAGACGACATTGGCCCTGGATTTTGCCCGTCACGCGGCTTTGGCGGGAACGACAGTGGGATTGTTCAGCCTGGAAATGTCCAAGGAGCAATTGGTAGATAGGTTATTGGCGGCCCACGCCCATGTGGATTTGTGGCGGATGAGATCGGGAAAGCTGGAAGTGGAGGGAGAATATGATGACTTTTCCCGTTTGGGCCAGGCCATGGGAGAATTGTCGGAGGCTCCCCTATTCATTGATGATCACGCCTCAAATAACGTGATGGGGATGAGGACTATGGCTCGTCGATTGCAGTCGGAGCATGATCTGGGTTTACTGGTGATTGATTATCTGCAGTTGATGGAATCCAATAAGTATAAGGATAATCGGGTGCAGGAAGTGTCGGACATTTCGCGAGGACTGAAGAAATTGGCGATTGAGCTGGACATTCCGATTATTGCTTTATCACAGCTTAATCGGGGGGTGGAATTAAGAACAGATCAGCGGCCCAAGTTGTCTGATCTGAGAGAAAGTGGGAGTCTAGAACAAGATAGTGATATAGTGATGTTTATTCATCGAGATAATGATCAGTTTGAAGAAGGAAGGCAAAGACCGGATGCTTATGATGTGTCACTGTTGATTGAGAAGCATCGGAATGGGCCAACGGGGGAAATACCACTAAGATTTCATACCCAGTATGTGACGATGATGCAACCGGACACGCATCATGGAAACTTGATGGCGGAAGAGCCGGCGGTGGAGGCTCAAGTTTAGTTCGTTTGTTAGGTGGTTAAAAATTGCTAAAACATAATGCAATCAATATTACCGAGAGCGGTGCGGGAATTGAGTAATGAGCTGACCAGACTGCCGGGAATTGGGCCGAAGTCGGCGAGAAGGCTGGCAATTCATTTATTGCGTCAGCCCAGGCAGGTGGTGGGCAGACTGGGAGACGCGATGAAAAATTTACACGCTAATGTTCAGGTGTGCTCCTGGTGTTATAATCTGGCGGACGATGAATTGTGCGTGGTGTGCAAGGATGAAATGAGGGAAAAATCCAGAATCTGCATTGTGGAGTCACCGCTGGATGTGGAGGCAATTGAGAGATCCGGTTCATATAATGGTTTATATCATGTGCTGGGCGGGGTGCTGTCGCCAGTAGAGGGAATAACGGAGGATCAATTGACGATGAGTGAGCTGGTCCAGCGGATGCAAAAAGGCATAGTTACGGAAGTGATAGTGGCCCTAAATCCAACCCTGGAAGGTGAAGCTACGGCGCGTCATATCAGCCAATTACTTGGTCAAAGGGAAATTGAGATTACCAGGCTGGGCAGAGGTTTGCCGACGGGGGGGGATATTGAATTTGCGGACGCGATAACATTATCAGCGGCTTTTGAAGGCAGAAAAGAAATGAGCTAGATGACCATTATGAAGGCGGGTGGTATGCTGGGAGTATGAGGCAGTGGGTATTATGGGGGTTACTGGCGGTGCTAATTGTGGTGATGTTTAGCTTATTGATGGTGTTGTTTCCGGGACGATTAAAGACGGCGGCGCCGGAGCGGGAATCAATATTGTATAAACCGGATCGCCCGTCAATTAATTATGAAGTGTTTAAACCGGCTTTGTTTTTCGCGGAAGGCATCTACTTTTTCAGCCAGGCGGTGATTGATATTTTTAGACCCAGCACAATCAGGAGTTTTTTGTGTGATGTAGCGCCATCCAGATTAGAGCGCGTGCCGACCAGGTGGCTAAGAGGGGCGATGGAGAGATGTTATCAGACGCAAGAAAATGCTCCCGCTTGAAATTGGTGCTTTATAGTAAAAAAACCCGCAGAGGATTCATTGAGGTGAATCATGCGGGGTTGGATTAGGATGAAGATCTTATAACAGTTTTTTGGCTATGAACGGTAGCGGTTGATCAGATCATGGAGATGTTGAGTTCTTTGGCGGGCTATTTCAGCAAAGTTGTCTTCCTTTGAGGCAAAGATTATGCCGCGCGAAGAGTTGACGATCATGCCCCGGCCTAGGCTATCCTGGCCGGCTTTCACTGTTTTTTCCACATCTCCGCCTTGGGCACCGATACCAGGAATGAGAATGGGTAAATCGCCGACAATGGCTCTCACCTGGGCCA